>DATIET010000395.1:0-3460 GCA_035455615.1 Thermodesulfobacteriota bacterium | reverse complement strand
CAATTTCACATTCGTACCGAACGGCATGAGGAGGGATTTCGGGACCGATGCGGGCAATGAAACCTTGACTATAAGGCCGGCGAACGATTCCAAGGTGGAGAATTGCGGACAGCTCAGCGTGTCTCCGACCGGGGGAATTACAGCAGCCGAGGGCAAGTGGAACGGATCGATCTGCATTCCGATCCTCGATTCCGGGGCCAGTCCTACGCCGGGTCCGTTTTAATCCTATCCTACTCGCGAGTCTTCCCTGTCTTAACTTCGATCTCTCCGTGCCGGATTCTCTCACTTCCTGACGATGTAGTAGTAGTTGATAGGGTCGTGCGGGAGCTCCTTGACTTCGATTTCTCCAAACCCCGCTTCCTTGAGCATTTCGCATGCGAGCTCCTTCCCCCACATAGCGCCCAGTCCTCTTCCGCCCTGTGCGAGCGAGACCGTCATACAATGCGTGCACGATACAGTGTATAGAAACGGGGCGAGCGGGTTGTCCATATTCTTCTCGACGTGGCTCGATCCCTTGATATCCTGCATAAAGTAAACGCCGTCGTCTTTCAATGCTCCGTGTATGTTTGATAACACACGGCCCGGGTCCGCCTGATCGTGCACGGCGTCGAATGTCGTGATAAGATCGAACCTCTCCCTGTCCTCGAATTTGGAAGCGTCCTGTGCCTCGAATGTGATATTGGTCAGGGCGAGTTCATTTGCGCGAGCCCTTCCCCGCTCGACCGCCTGGGGCAGGAGGTCATAGCCCGTGAACATGCTGTTCGGATAAACCCTCGCCAATTCGAGAAGCGCGAAACCGCTACCGCACCCGACGTCCAGCACCTCGATGCCTGAGTCGAGCCTGTCCATGATGCCCGGTACTAGCGGGAGAAGGTGGTCGAGGAGTGGGACGACGACTGTCTGATTGCTTTCTTCCGACATCACTTCGTTGAATCGCTTAAATTCTTCATAAGGGACGCCCCCTCCCTCTTTAAAGCACTCGACAATTTTGTCTTCGACCGAACCCGCAATGGAGAGCCACTGTGTCGATACGGCGAAATTGTTAGGCGTCGCCTTTCTCGTGAGCCAGGCAGCGTGCTCGGCAGGAAGGTGGAAGGTCCCGTTTTGCGGATCGTAGTCGACGATGCCGCCCGTTGCCATTGCTCCCAGCCATTCGCGCACATAGCGCTCGTTGAGCCCGGCCTTTTTGGCGATCTCGTCGCTCGCCGCAGGCGGGAGCTCGTCCATCGCATCGAATAAACCCGTCCTGTGCCCTATGGAAATCATCACGGTAAGCGCGCCGTTATTCAGAACGGCGAACATTTTTTCGGCAAACTGATCCGATTTTGCCTGGTTGATGCCTGTGTTGCATGCACTGCACATTTTTAAATCTCCTCCTTGAATGGTTTTATTAAGACAGACTAGTCTGTCTTTACCTTCTCAAAATTTTTTATACCAGTTTTTCTACAGCCTCGACGGCACGCTCCAGGGGCCACGTATCGTTGTAGTTCTTACTGGCCGATATAGACCCCTCCAGGATCAGATAGTAAGTATCCACCACCTGCTCTACGTTTATGTTCTTATATTTGCGGGTCGAATTTTTCAGGTCCCGGACGACGTCTTTCAGGATCGAGCGGAACCTGTCTTCGTGCAGCTTCACCTCTTTTCGTATGGGGTGGCCTGGCTCGGTTATTTCTACCGCGATATTGCCGAATGCGCATCCGCGGAAATCCGTCTCTTCGATATATTCCTTCACGCCCTTAATAATCGCCATATATCTCTCGTAGGGGTCGTGTAAGGCGTTGAGCATATTTTTTATGGCATCTGTATCCATACGGTCGAGCTCCCTCAGATATGCGATACAGAGCTCCTCTTTAGACTTGAAATTGCTGTAGAATGTGGCTTTGGCAACCCCGGATTCCTCAATTATCTGATTGATGCCAGTTTGATGATACCCCTGCCGGTAGAAGAGATTGGTTGCGGTTTTAATTATCTTCTCTCTGCTCGTCATGTCACGTCTTTTCTGCATGAATTAGCATAATATACTAGACAGACTGGTCTGTCAACTATATTTATGCAAAAGAACTTTAAAAATCGGTTGTCGATACTTGTCACGTATCCTAATCGCTGGGATATTGCCACTATGATGTGTAGAATAGAGAGCGTACCGTGAGCTAGACCCGGTTTAGTTCTATTCTTACATCGACTAGTTCGGAGGATAATATGGGCGGAATCAGCCGCATAAACGTGCTGGACGACGGTCCGCTCGTGGCGGAAGGACTCGATAAGCTCAGCAACTCGAAGGGCGAAGAGCTCGAACTCGGGAAAAAGCTTGCGCTCTGCAGGTGCGGGGCGTCCGGCAACAAGCCCTTTTGCGACGGCTCGCACAAGGCTGTAAATTTTAATGACGAAAAGAATTGATTATAAAGGAGAATAGGAAATGGCTCTTACGCCTTCGAACATGCTGCCACTGGGCACGAAAGCCCCGCATTTCAAGCTCCGGGACGCGGTTAACGAAAAAGAGTTTAGTCTCGATGAGCTAAAATCGGACAAGGCCACTGTCGTAATGTTTATTTGCAACCACTGTCCCTATGTCAAACATGTGCAAAAGGGTTTGGTCGAGCTCGCGAACGACTACATTCCGAAAGGTGTATCCTTCATCGCCGTTAATTCAAACGACGTCGGGAAGTATCCCGAGGATTCCCCTGCCAATATGAAGAGCGTCGCTCTCAGACTCGGATATCCTTTCCCATACCTCTTCGATGAAACTCAGGACGCGGCGAGAGCCTACGCAGCCGCCTGCACGCCTGATTTTTACGTTTTCGACGCCGGCCTGAAATTGGCGTACAGGGGGCAGATGGACGATTCGAGGCCGGGGAACGGGAAACCGGTAACGGGTAATAATATAAGAGAAGCCCTCGACAGTATCTTAAAAGGGGAGCCTGTCGGTGAGGACCAGGTGCCGAGTATCGGCTGTAATATCAAATGGAAATAGCCGGGGGCCACATCCGGTGAAGACGGTTGTTCTACCGTCATGCAGAAAATTTGATTTCCCTCAGGACGGATTCGCACTGGTTATGTTTTGAGGAGCCGATGTCTTCACATAATCCTCAAAAATCCGGTGTAGTATTAATGGCATGACGGAGACTGGCAATACATTCTTACCTCACCCGGCTTTGGATTTAGAATTATTTGGAAGCATACTGTGAGAGGAGCGCAATTCCCGATGGTTAAGAATATCGCTAAAGAGATACTGTCATACGTACTCTGGCCCCTCCTGCTGGGTATTCCAATATACGTAGTATATCTCGGGATAAAGGGGGGTAGGCCGACTCTATACTTCAACATCGCGTATTTAAGTCTCGGGGTGTCATTATACGTGCTCGAAAGGGTAATGCCGTATCGCGATGAGTGGGTAAAGTCGGACGGACAGGAATTTCCGGACTTCGCGCATACGATTCTCAACAAGGGTCTTATTCAG
>DATIET010000394.1:0-2939 GCA_035455615.1 Thermodesulfobacteriota bacterium | reverse complement strand
TCCAGCTCTCTTTCGGCACGATAGGCCTGCTCATTATTGCCATACCCACCCACGGGGTATTCAACGTCGAATGGACATTGAACTCGGTATACATACTGCTCTTTACAGGGCTCATAGCTTCGGCTGTCGACTTCACCATATGGTTCTATCTCATAAAGAAGCTGGATATCAACATCACAACGTTCTCTTCCATGCTCGTGCCGGTGTTCGGTCTCTTCTTCGACTGGCTCATTCTGGGCAGCCGGCTCGACTGGGGCACTGTAACGGGAGGGGCGCTCATCCTGGCGGGAATTTATATGATATCCAGGAAATAATGTATGCTCTGAAGACCGTTTTTGCAGGTTCATTTTAAAAGCCCGTTGAGGTATAATAGTGTCAAAGCCTGAGGGCGTGTATTTTCACATGTCAGATTTATGATAACAAGAGCCGACTGTACCTCTACCCCGAGAAAGTCACGATATGCGTCATAAGATTCTGATCACTTCCGGAATTTTAATCGCCCTGATCGTATTCATCACATTGGCTGCCTATTTCTTTACCCAGACGGGGCATTTCAGGAGACTCGTCAAAAACACCGCAGAACGGATCGTCAGCTCGTCAACCGGGCAGTCCTTTAAAATCGGAGAAGTAGAGGGCAATTTCTTTTACAACATTAAGCTGAAGGACGTCACATTCGAAGTCGAGAACGAAAGCTTCGTCTCCGTAAAGGAACTTTCCGTCACATACTCCATCCCCCAAATGCTTAACACCGCGGTGCTCTTTAGCAGAGTGGTTCCCGTCGACAAACTGGAAATAAACGGAGCACAGGTAAGGCTCATTAAATACGGGGACGGTACATGGAACTTCAGCAAGATCGGGAGCGGCGGCAGGAAAGAAAAGGAGAAGGATAAAGAGAAAAAGGGTCCGCCCGAGTGGAGCATAATAGTCTCGGATCTTCTTCTGGACGGCAGCGGCCTCACGGTAGAAGACAGAGAGACCGGCAGGGTCTCGAAGTACGGCATTGACGATACGGAACTCTCAGCGAAGCTCATTAATATCACAGAGGAGATACAAGTCGGCCTCAAAAACGCCGACCTGGATGCGCCGACACTGGGATTGAACGTCAGAGACTTGAAAGCCAAGGCGCTCTACACGGGCGACAAGGCCGAAATTAGCGGCCTTGAGGTCATGCTGAACGGGGCCGAGATCAAGCTCGACGGCGAAGCGGGCGACCTGAAAGGAAACCCGAAGATCACCTACTCGGTGTCGGTCCGCAACTACAGTCTCGAGAACGTCGGCACTTTCAACCTTGAATCCGAGG
The DNA here is from genome assembly GCA_035455615.1 of Thermodesulfobacteriota bacterium. GTDB lineage: Bacteria > Desulfobacterota_D > UBA1144 > Nemesobacterales > UBA2774 > 2-12-FULL-53-21. The sequence continues at coordinate 1,639 of DATIET010000394.1, read as the reverse complement.
GAGAGGGCGTGTTCAAAGACCCGAAAAATATCGATGCCCGGATAAATATTCAAATCCCCGAATCGGTCGTATTCGGGAAAAAACTCTCGGGCTCGCTCGACAAAATCTCCATCTCCGGCACAGTGGTGGATTTGGGCGACGGGGATATAAAATCCGATCTCGGCGAGCTCGTTCTGAGCGGTAAGGGAGACCTCGCACGGTTGATCGCCGGGGAGGCTAAAAACAGCTTCGACGTAAAGGTCTCTCTTAAAGACGTGAAGACGACCGAGATATTTTCACTCATCGAAGAGAAAACCGAGAAGAAGACAGAGGCCGTCAATACGAAGCTGGGGGCCATACTCAACGCTGACCTGCATGCGGAGGGAGGCTGGTCCGAATGGAGGGATTTTACGGTCAAGGGAAAGATCGAGCGCCTCGAGATAAAGGGGAAGCAGGCGGGGGATCTGAAATTGACCGGGACCGCGGGCTACTCGCCCTCCGGGGTGGGAGTGGACGTAAAAACCGTCCTCAAGGACGTCGACCTCGGGACAATCCTGAGCAAAAAGAATCTCCGGAGCCGGATAAATTCAGACCTGGCCATAAAAGGGCTTATCCCCCTCGAAGGATACGTGCTTCAAAAATTGAACGCGTCCGTCAAGGGGCATATAGGACCGTCCGCCATTTTTAACTTGAATTTAAAAAACGGGAACGTCGACGCGTCATACGACAAAGAGAAACTGACCGTGAGGGCCTTGTCACTCGCCGGGGACTCGTTCAATCTGAGCGTAAAAGACGGCAGCGCAAGCAGGAAGGGGATGAGCCTCGGTTACGATATGGAGGTCGGGGACCTGGGCTTAGTCTCCAGATTCGCCCCGGGTACGGAGCTCGCCGGAACGCTCAAGGCCTCGGGGAGGGTCGAAGGGGACATCAGGAACCCGAGGATAACTATCGACGCCGAAGCCGGGGACTTCAAACTCAACGATATCTTCGCCGCGGAGTCCATAAGAATAAAAGGAGACGGCTCGATAGACCTGGATAAACCCGACCTCCATGCGGAGGTCAACACAGAGAACGCAAAACTCAAGGACAGAAGTATTGAGAGCATCAAGATCGTCGCCGAAAGCGAAGGTAACGGAATCGATGTGAACGCGGTTATAACGGAGAACGACCGGTTCGAATACGAGATCGCGACGACGCTTAGAGACCTCGGGAAGAGCGAGAAACACATAGAAATCAGCAAGATCAGGCTCGATATGGAAGACACCGAGCTTGAGAACAGGGACAATATTCTTCTGACCGTTTCACCCGGCAAGCTGATAGTGGATTCGTTCAACCTCTACTATAAAGATTCCTCGGCGCTTGCGGACGCCAGTATTTATTACGACGGCAACGTCGACGGGCGGGTAAGGCTCAGTAACCTCAGCCTGAACGACATCTTAAAGGCGATAAACCCGAAAGCCGATGTGGAGGGGACACTGTCAGCGGATGCGGATATAAAGGGAACGATGGCTCAGCCGCAGTTCAGCATGAAACTCGATACGAGCAACCTCGCCTATAAAGACTTCAAAGACGACATATCGCTCGACCTCAACTACCTCGACCGCAATCTGAATATGAAATTCCTCGTTACGAGCGACTCGGCTGTAGTATTACAGGCGGA
>DATIET010000393.1:0-3302 GCA_035455615.1 Thermodesulfobacteriota bacterium | reverse complement strand
CCTGAGGCGCAGAACCTGCACACGTATACGATTCCTGCGTCGCTCCTCAGCTTAGCCCAATAATGGAGCGAAGATAATCCTGAGCTGCGCGCCTGTCCTGAGCAAAGTCGAAGGATCGAAGGATTGAACGGGCGTATTTTTAGCAAATTATGTACAGTCTTTTCATAGAACACACTTTGTGTGCTTTTCATCAAGGAAAAGAAGGATAAAAAACAGCTTTTATCCTTTCTATGTCTTTTCATAAAACACGCTACATGTGTCTTTCCATCAAGAAAAGGAGAAATAATCTTGTCTTTATCTTTTCCTTCCGGAATCAAGGTCAGGCTGGATCCGATCCCTCAAATCACCGGCTTACATCCACCCTTACGGCCCCTCGCAAGGCACATTCGGAGGCGTGTCATTACCCATATACGACGCGCACCTCTCGAGGTCCGCGCAGCTTATCTTGTCCTGCTTGCTCGCGGGGTCCATCGCCTCGTACGCCTCGATCCCTACGGGAATATTATTGCATATGCTCATATCGAACCCGTCGTCCTGCTGGGCCGTCTCGTTCTGAGCCGCGCACGCCCCGAGCGCGAACGCCCCTATCACTAGCGCCTTACATATATCTTTCTTCGTCATATGACCCATTCCTCCTTTAAAATATCCTGAAACCATAACACATTATACACTCAAGAGAGTGAAAATTAATCACCCCCTCTCCCATTGCCATTCCCCCGCCTCCGATTATATTTTTCAGGAGCGAAAGGGGGCCCCCCATGACCGACACAAAACCCGGCGGCGGAAGCGAAAAATGCCTCGACGGAGACGTCGATAAATACTATTACTATCTGAACATGATCACCGAGAACGTCCGGAACGGCTACAACTTCATGGTCGTGAAATACTGCGACCTCTCTCTTCCCCTCATCCCCTCCCTCATCGAAAACACGAAACGGAACTCCGGGGAATTCGATGTCACGACGATCCCTGCCCTCGAGCTCGGGGCGAAGATATGGAGCTACCAGGGGCGTCGGGACAAGATCGACGAGCTCGCGCGACTCGTCTCCTCTCATCCTGATCTCTCCCCCTGGCAGATACACATCGACCGAGCGTACGACGTGCTCCGCGAAGCGGAAAAATAAATCCCGCCCCCTCCCTTGTCATTTCTCACGTACGTGAGAAATCTATCTTTTGCCTTTCTCTTCCCGACATTACAGAATTTGCGGCGGGTGAGCGTCCGCAGGCAACACATCTCGCTTCAGCAATGGTTTTTGTATTCCCGACATTACAGAATTTGCGTTAAGAAAATCGCGTGTTTAAGCGTGAAAATCTTTCAGCTGTCCATTTGAAAGATTTTAGCTTAAACGCAAGATTTTTAGTAAATTATGTAGTCGGATGATTTTTGCTTCTTTTCATCAAGGAAGAGAAGAAATAAAATTTGTTTTTCTTTGTCTTCTCATAAAACACACATTGTGTGTCTTTTCATTTGTCATTCCCGAATGCCTTTATCTGGTCGCAGTAAAGCAATCTCGCCTTTGCCTTCCCCCAGCAAGGAACAATCGGCTCCAAGACACCCGCACGAATTTATGCTAATCTATCAGGTATGCCCGAAATGAGCGATAAAAAAGAAAAGGCCGTATCTGCCGAAGATAAACCGGATCAGCACTGCGCCGAGGAATGCATGATAGGGCTCGATGAATGCGCCGAATGCGGGGCGTGCGATCATTGCGCTGACGGCGCGCGGCTCGACGAAGAAGAGCTCCCCCCTCACTGGCAAAAGTTCATCGAAAAGAGCAAGAAAACACCTGTATAATCCCAGGCCCGAATAACGCTTAACACGGACGGAACGGTCCCCCGCACAGGGTATCGTAACGATCCCTCTCGGCATCGCGATTACCGTTGTCAGCGTCATCAAATCGAGCTTGTCAAAACACTTAAGATCGGCAGATGGTATTTGCGCGGGTGTGGGTGGTGTCCGTTAGTGTGAGTGAAAACCCTTTACGTGATTCAGTATGAGCAGTGAGTGTGTGCACGCCGCAATCAGTAATGACCAGTTGAAATCGAAACTGTATTGACAAAAAGAACCCGAATATCAGCCTTCCGCTTTCAAGCTCTTGAGTATTCCCCTTTCCTGTCTCGCCCTCGCCTCGAAGTCCTGAAGAGGAGTAACCTCCCACTCCAGAACGCCCCATATCGGCAGCGACCGCAGCATCCGGTCGAGATCGTCGTGTGAATCGGCTTCCGCGACGAATACGAATGCGCGGTCGCCAACGGGGAGACCGCCTACGATAGTCCCCTCGTCCTCAAGATCCTTAAGCTCGTCAAAAGCGGGAATTACCACACTTTCGAGGACCTCCACTTCCTCCTCGGGCGAAAAATAGCCCGGGCCCTCGGTCCCCATAACAAGATATTTCATATATCCCCTCCTAAATCTTGCCAAAAGACTCAAATTAATGATCAACACTACAGATGAATATCCAACAATACTATACCGTATAAATTTTTCACCGCTAGGACTAAATTAAAAGATTTCGGACGCTGGATATGTAACGTATAGCAACCGTTTCGGATTTATTAGAGATTTATTTAAGTTTCCGGAGAATGAAAGCCGGTACGCCAGCTTCGCTGGGGTTGAAAAAAAGTGCTGCCGACCATTTAGCCCGGCAGCACTCGAATGCCGCAATTAGGGTTGCCCATACCCTTTTTAATTGCGAGCTTTAACGAAATTTTGTGTCATATACCCATTCCACTTATTGTAATAATATAACATTTAACGGCTTTTGAATATGCCCTAAATTGACATATGGAAAACAACAACGGGGCTTGCCATGAGCGATTCCCGGTTGTCATGTGAGTGGGGATTTAACGATTCGCGGAAAAAGTGCCGGGTTTTAGTCCTGCGTCCCATCCTGGAATCCAAGATGGCGGTAGGTGGAGGGAACGGACCCGGGACAGGAACGCAGGCGATTTTTTCGAATCAAGTGTCGTTAGCTTACCAAGCTAACTTCCGGCTAAAAGACTACCCAACACCCTCCCCGGATACCACCAATATTTTCCTTACCTCGCAAAGTGTGTTCTTACGATCCTTCCGAATCTCATCAGCCAAAACCAGCAACCGCGGCAATCTTGCCTTTCTCTTCCCCGACGTTACAGAATTTGCGTATAGAAAATAGATTATTAAGGCGTGAAAATCTATTAGGGGATGAATGTAAGCAAGCGCGCATTCGGACGCCCTTTCCTACAAGCAATTATGTAACTAGACTTGCATCATGGCTAATTAGGGCGGAATTAATAGATTTTGGCCTTAATATGATATTTCT
>DATIET010000392.1:0-4657 GCA_035455615.1 Thermodesulfobacteriota bacterium | reverse complement strand
CGAGGCGAATCTCTCTGGGGCTGAGCTCAAGAACGCAGACCTCACGGGGGCGAAGCTCAAGGGAGCGACACTAGCGGGGGCCGACCTCACGAACGCGGTTCTCATAAACTCGGACCTTTCGGACGCTGACCTGACCGCTGCAAATATGGAGGGAGCGGATGTGACGGGGGCCTATTTCGGCGACAATGTAACTCCCGGTGCGCTCGCCACGACTGCAGAACGGGATGAAACGGATACGGGGGATGATAGCGACCCGGGGGGCGGTCTGGATGCCAATACGGATACATGCCAGGCCGGAAGGCTCACGCCCGGAGACGGCACCAAGGACCTTCTGGTATCGGCCAGATGCGATGTGCCCGCGGGTGTATTCCTCTATCAGAACGTTAACATTATAAAAAACGGCGTGCTGAATTTCGCGGACACCGGGGGAGAGACGCATTTCTGGGCCAAATCGATACTGGTCGAGAGTGACGGCACAATATTGGCAGGTACGCAGGCAACACCTTTCGGGAACAATAAGGGGGTCCTCACTATACACCTCTACGGAAAGGAAAGCGATAAAACGGGCATCACGTGCAAGAGCCCTCAGCAGAATTCACAGGCGCCTCCCTGCGGCATAGATAAGACAGCATGGGATTCGAACGGAGCGTCTAAAGTCACCCTGCCGCCGGGTAACATTTCGGATTATTTCTACCAGTATTCGGATCATGACAATTCGCAGGGTGAAACGGGTTTCTTCGGCAGGAAGGTATTCGCTGTTTCCTACGGAGGTACGCTGCAGTTATACGGCAAGAAAGGGGCAACGTATAAGGAAAAGGTGGATAATTGGGATTCGGGGACGAGCTGGGTCAGGCTCAAGAACGACAAAGACGCAACGAAAACCCTAATCTTTCTTGACCGGGACGTAGATTGGGAGGTTGGAGACCGTATAGTCATAACCACAACGGACTACCTCCCCGGGCATTCCGAGGAGCTTCAGATAGTAAAGAAAGAGGGACCGAGAAAACTGAGGATTACTATCGTCGACCCCGCGACGAATATGCCGCCTGCGGGCTGTGTCACGGACAGTCCCAATATCGAAAAATGCGGCCTGAGGTGGGTGCATAACGGGGATACTTACCCGGATACTGACTTCAACTTTCAGAGTGAAGATCTTAAGCGCCTGAGTCTCAATATCAAATTAGCGAACGGCGGGGTCGATAACGGTAAGCCGCTTGCAGAAACGCGCGCGGCTGTGGCTCTCCTCTCCCGCAGCATACGCGTAGTGTCCGCGGGCGACAGCATTCCCACAACCGATGCGGGCAAGATGTGCAAATTCGACTGCTTCCCGACGGGTTTTTACGGCGGTCATACGATGTTCAGACAGGGCATTAAGCTCGTACAGGTACAGGGGGTCGAGTTTTACCAGCTCGGCCAGGGAGGGCGTAAGGGACGCTACCCGGTCCATTTACACCTGCTCCGCAAAGCGCCTCCTACTACATTCGTTAAAGATTCTTCAATAAACGAGTCTATGACCAGGTGGATTACGTTCCACGGCACGCAGAACGTGACCGCGGCGAGGAACGTGGGCTGGAAGTCGATAGGGCACGGATATTATCTCGAAGACGGGACCGAGACGGACAATAAGCTATATTCGAACATAGGCATATTCGCCCGGGCTGCTATAGAAAACATTCAAAACCCTCGCAAAGTGCCGGGAATCCTGGCGTATACCGGAAACAAGGAAGTTACCAACGTCGTCCCCTTCCACAGCGATTACAGACAGCCCGCAGTGTTCTGGATTATGAACGGCTGGAACGATTTCGAGTACAACATGGCTGCCGGGGCGAACGCGTGCGGCATATGCTACTGGTGGCTCCCGGGATATATCAGCGGTATGTCGCAGGACCAGAAGTGGGAGTCATACGCCTCGCAGCAGAGTAATTCGGACAGGGCGGGTGACACTCCGCTCAAGAATTTCAAGGGCAATTACTGCTCGTCGGCGATGAACGCATTCAACACCACGGGAGATATCAGTATCTGTAACGGTGTCGGAGGGCCGTTAGACCCCCAGGCTCCGGTCTTCCAGCCTGTTACTGTGGGTAACATTTCCCCGAAACCGGAATCTGACAAGTCGAAAGAGAGATATTATCCAAGGCTCGGGAATCTGCACCATCCGACTTTTTGTAATAGTACGGACTGCAGCAGCGTTAAAACCTGCTCCGCGGCAGAAAGGTCAAATTGCGCGGTCGCGGTGCTTGACCGGTTTACGACGGCTTTTAACTGGACCGAGACGAACTTCTCCGCCATGTGGCTCCGTCCTCAGTGGTATCTGGTCATAAACAGCGTGATTTCCGACGTGCAGAACGCAGGGCTCACCTTCGTGACAGGAGGCGACTATACGGAGTCGAATTTTGTCCCCGGACAGTGGCAGCTCGCGAGACAGAACGTATTTGTAGGGCAGACACAGCCCAATAACCCGCTAGCGTCCAGCGCCGGGCCTGTAAATGATAAATCTTCCCTTAAGTGCGCGAGAAGGAAAGACAACGCCCCTGTCGGTAATTACTGTTTACTGGAAGACGAGGGCGTGACCATCCAGCTGAGTAACTTCGCCAACAATCAGCGTTTGTTCAATATCTACGACGGCCCCAGCTTTGAAGACTCGAACGCCTTCTTCGATATAAAAAAGACCTTTTTTGAAAACAGTAAATGTAACGTCGGGCAGGGGAACTGCGTAAATAGCACGAATTCCATGTACGGCGGCGTTCCCGGCATGCCGTACGATAAAACGAAGAAGGAGTGTTTCCTTCCGAACGCCGCAATCGCGTGGAAACAGTCAAACGGATTCTACTATCCTCCCGCTTTCCACTCGGCGAACCTCTACTTCCGGGACAGCGTGGATATACGTCACTTCGTCATAGAGCCGCTGTTCGTACCGGGCAGCAAGTTCGCTTTCGAGACCGATGACTCACGCGTCAAGACGGACTACTGTACCTTCTCGCTGAGCACTCCTGAGAAACTCGGGGGATTGTTCTCCAATTTTTCAGCCATCGACCGGCAGACCATACTCAACGACGACGACGGCTCGCTCACGGGGCTAAAGGGGACGATATCCGTAAACGAGGACGCGTTCTTTAACGCTCCGACCGAGACGATCGAGTGCCAATCCGAAGGCACAGCCAAAACGAGCCCTTATGACTACGTGACGACAGTGGTGTATCCCGGCTGCGTGGCTAAAAAGAACTGCGGCGGGGTATGCAAAGTGGACAAGAAACCATGCGCCGATACCAGTAATTGCGCGGCTATTCAGAACCAGGACAATTCTTGCGACGATACTAACGCTTTCTGGAACAGCGACTGCGGGAGCTCATTCTGCTACGGAGTGCCGCTTTACAGGCAGTTCCTCGCGAAGGACGAATCAGCCAACACGAAAGGCCAGGAAATACGCATGATGGGCATGAACTTCTTCCAGAGGAGCAACCTCACTGCGAACCACGGTCTCTATTATATAGATACCACGGTTTCAGACGCGAACCAGAGGGCGGGTCTTCTCCTGGCGCCTCTGCAGAAGCCGTCTTTAAACGTCTTTAAGGGCGGGGAAGAGTATTATGTGATGCTTATCTTCGCGAAGGATACGACGAAGCAGACGTATCAGATATACGTAGGAAAGGGGCGTGACTCGTCAACTGATGAAAAGTTTAATTCAATCGTGCACGGGATAAGGTCCCCTCTCAAGTCGAGCAGGCCGCTAGACGTAACGCCTATTTCGACGTGGCCGTCCAAGTGGGTCAGGAATTACAATGCGACGAGCGGCATTCTCGAGGTGACGGTCGACTTGAGCGATTTCAAGACTCAGTTCGATAGCGCCAAGATGGACAGGTGCAAGCCCGAGACCTTCTGCACGTGGACGGGATCGGCTGCCACGGGCTCGTGCGGGTGCTCGACACAACTGCAGACCAGCAACAAGGATCTCTACGACGAGTGCACAAAAACGCTCGGCGACAATAAAAACAATATATGCAGCTGGGCCGTAAGGGCTGTAGATTGCCCCGACGGCGGCTGCTACGGGTTCTCGTTCACTTTAACGGAGGACCCGCCGGCTCAGCCTATCGCCCCTCCGGCGCCGTGCTGCTTCCCGGACAACTCCGACTGGAAAGTGAACTTCACACAGCCTATAATGCCGAAAATTGCCGGGAGCTGTCAGATCAGCAATCCGCCGGCACCTCAGTTCTGCACTGCGCCTGTATGTCCGGTGACAGAGCTGTGATATATGAAGTGATCTGAATAATCTGCTGCCGGCCGGAAACGGCCGGCGGCTCCCTTCATATGTGCCCGTCTCCTAACTGTATCCGCACGTTTCCGGTTTTCGGATTCTGACGTTTATTCAAGCGTATCTGGTTTTCCTCGCTCTGTATGAGTAATAGACGAGGAATGCGAGCATCGAAATCCAGATAACCGCCTGGCCGGTCCTGAACAATGTTCCGAAAGGAGACGGGAGCTGGAGGAAGGAGCCGGGGGAGAGGAGGCCGAGCCATGATACCAGAAGCAGGAGATCGGCTAAAAGGCCCTCGTTAGGGGAAAGTTTTCCGCTTCTTACTATTCTGAAGACCGTAATCATCGGAACAATGATTAGTAAATCGTCGTATAACCGGTGATAGGTCCAAATGCGTGCGACGAT
>DATIET010000391.1:0-9214 GCA_035455615.1 Thermodesulfobacteriota bacterium | reverse complement strand
TGATTTGTTTGACTCTCGTCTCGTCGAGTGTGACTCTGCCTACGGTCCGGATGGACTTCTCCATCTGACGTATCTCGACGGGCTCCGTTCTCACACCGATCATCTGCTGTCTCTCCGGACTGACCGTGAACCGGGAACTCGGTTCCCCTTCTCTTGATTCGGGGGCAGGCACTCCTATGCCGTGCTTGCTGTGGTCCACGGTCCCAATTTCGGTCGAGCTTTCGGATTCCGCCGCGGTTTCTTTCCCCGTGCTCTTCGAAGCAGGCCCGGTTTCGGTTCCCGATTTTTTCGTGACCGGCACGAGCTCCATACCGCAGATAGGGCAGTTCCCGGGCTCTTTCATCCTTACAGACGGGTGCATGGCGCACGTCCAGTAGTCGATCTCGCCCTCAGCAGTAAGCACCGGGCGCCACTCATGCTCGTGCCCCTCGGAGAAAAAGGGTATCTCTTTTAGCACGGGGATCTTGTAGCCGTATTTGTACATCGCGAGCGATACGGCTGTCAGAATTATCAAAGCGGCAATTATATTGAGGCCTGTTCTCTTCTTCATCTCTATTCTCCTTTCCTCCCGTCTTGCTTCGTTATGTCGATTCCCGAAAGCTCCTCGATCCCCGCGACCGCTTTTTCGTATTCGGCAAACTGCTTATGGTACTCGAGCTCGAAGCTGAACAGGGTCACCAGGTTGTCCAAAAGCGTAAGGAAGTCGACCGTTCCTACCTGATAACCGGAGATCGCGGACTCGAGCGAGAGCCTCGTCTGCGGGATTATCCCCTTCTGGTATAGGCTCATGAGCTTCTCTGCTGTCCTTGCGTTGAGATAATTCTCTTTCACGTTAAAGCTAAGCCCCTGATTTACGGAGTTGTACTCCTCCTGCGCGCCTTTTAGTTCGAGCGCCGCCTGCTCTATACCGGGCTTCTGCTTGCTCCAGAAGTAGAGCGGCACTCTTAAACCGAGAGACACCTCCCATATTCCGTCGACACCGTTCCCGGCTCTACCCATTATTCCCGGAGACGCGCCCACGAAGAAATCGGGATAAAGCTCCTTTTGTGCGAGTTTGAGGGCCTCTTCTTCCCTCGCGATCTGCCTCTCTTTCATGGCGAGGAGTGGGGCGTTTTCGCTCGTGAGCTCGCTCATCTCCTCAGAAGTCAAAGTCAGAGGTGTCTTCTCAATATCCCCTGGACTGCCGAGCGGGGAGTCCTGCGGCCGGTTCAATATGCTTTTTATCTTTGCCTCGATGATCTCTTTTTTCTGTCTGAGCACCTCGAGCTGTTCGATGAACTTTGAGTTCTCGACCTGGGCTCTGAGCACGTCCTGCTGTATGCCCTTTCCCACTTCGTACTTAACTTCCGCGATTTTGGTGAACTTTCGGAGAAGCTCCTGATTCCTTTCGGTGATCTCTATAGCTTTTCCCGCCAGATACCAGTCGTAGTAGGCGACCTTGAGATCGGCGATGACTTTCCTCTCCGCAGCCCGGTAGGATTTCTCCTCCGCTTCGGAGTCCCTGGCCGCGATCTTCTTTTTCAGGGAGAGTTTTCCCGGAAAAGGTATCTCCTGCTCGAATGAGAATTTCAGCATGCTGTTCTCGGCTTCATCGAGTGTGATGGAGTCGAAAGTCACGTTCTGCCAATCTACTCCTATCATCGGATCTGGCAGCGTTCCTTCCTGCGTAGGCCGCTTCGAGGATGCCTCCCACCTCGCTTTAGCCGCTTTAATCTCGGGGTTATTTTGAAGCGCCTCGTTCATTAAGGAATCCAGTGTTACGATTTCCTGCGCGAACAATCCCTGAGTCAAAAATAAAACCAGAAATAATGTTCCGTATATTACTTTCATGTATTTGCCTCCTATGCAGAGGGGAAAGCTTAAAATGTCGGGTTATGGAAAACGTAAGAATCCCTCGCTGCCTGTGATATATCCCGAGGCAGAACGGGGATCAGATGGAGTGAATGAAATTATAGTAAAAAGATGGAATTGGAAATCTGTAAATCGGGCGGGGCGTGTTCTCTTTGAGAAAGGTCCAGCGTTTTGTTGACGTAGCCGGTTTGATAATACAGGTTTGAGAATGTTATTCTGCGTACGAGGATTTTCTCTATTTTTGCCGGTTGATCTATCGAGGCGTTGGTTAGACCATCCAAGCAGCAGGATGAGATTTTTTCTGACGATCTGTGAACCCTGAGAGCGACACTTTTTTCACCACTCTCTTTAGTAATGGTGCTATTTCCGTGACACCCCATCACAGTTTTAGCGGAGGTCGTTTTAGTTGAAGCGAATGCATCCAGCCGGATTCCGCTGTAGCAGAGAAGGATGTTAACTACTAGAAAAAGGCTTGCGAACCTCATCATAATATCTAGTTCATATATTATAGCTTAATATGTCGAAGTCAAATAAGTTTTAGCTTTGTCATGAAAATGAACCGGGATTTAAAGGAGGATGGGACTAGGATTACCAAACGGGTAAGATAGAAGCGTACGATTTATTTGCGGCTGACGATCATAGGTCGCCCCCGAATTCTGCTCGAAAAGGTAATTATTTAAGGAGGTAGTGTCGTATGGAACACGTTAAAATCAGCGGAACCGATATAGTAAGCTCCCGCATAGGCCTCGGCTGCTGGGCGATAGGGGGCTGGCTCTGGGGCGGGAGCGACGAGCGGGAATCGATAGACACTATACTTTCGGCGCTGGGGAGGGGCATCAACCTCGTGGACACGGCAGCGATCTACGGCTTCGGCAAGTCGGAGGAGATCGTGGGGAGGGCGCTCACCGAGTACGGGCGGAGAGATAAAGTCGTCGTAGCGACCAAGGCAGGCCTCGACTGGACTACCGGCAAGGTTTACCGTAACTCGACCCGGGACCGCATCATAAAAGAGATCGACGACTCGCTTCTGAGGCTAAGGACAGATTACATAGACATATACCAGATACACTGGCCCGATTTCGATACCCCGATCGAAGAAGCGGCAGAAACAATGAACGAGATCTATAAGGCCGGGAAGATAAGGGCGATCGGGGTGAGCAACTTTTCTGTGGGACAGATGGACGCATTCAGGCGTATAGCCCCGCTCCATATCTCGCAGCCCCCGTACAACCTCTTCGAGAGGGCGATAGAAGGCGATATTTTTCCATACTGTGACTCGAACGGGATTACCATGCTACTTTACGGGGCTATATGCCGCGGCTTGCTCAGCGGCAGGATGAAAGGGGATACGAAGTTCGAGGGTGACGACATACGGAAGGCGGACCCTAAATTCAAGGAGCCCCTGTTCGGGGAGTATTTAAAAGCGGTCGGGAAGCTGGACGATTACGCGCGAAGGAAATACGGAAAGAAGGTGATCCACCTCGCGATACGCTGGGTTCTCGACGGGGCTCCCGGTCATATAGCGCTCTGGGGAGCGAGACGGCCGGACCAGCTGGGTCCGATTCCGGAATTGACGGGATGGTCTCTCGACCATGAGGACTTTCAAGTCATAGATAAAATTCTCGCAGAAACTATAAAAGACCCCGTTGGACCGGAATTCATGGCGCCCCCGGAGCATAGGCCCGGGGGCTGACATTTATTCCGGCGGCGCGAATGAGGTCGGATTTATTTTTTTCGCGTTTTATACGGGTCTGAGAGTATCGAATAGCTGCGGATTAAGCTCGTCCATATTCTCGAGTATCAGGTCGGCGCTTTCGAACGCTTCCCGGCTGAGCCTCTTGTCGGGTATCGCTATGCAGTACATGCCCGCGCCCGTGGCCGACCTCACGCCGTTGATCGAGTCCTCGATCGCCACGCATTCGGATGGACTTAGTCCGAGCCTTTCCGCCGTATGGAGGTATATGTCCGGGTGCGGCTTCCCGTTTTCAGTGCATTCCCCCGATACAACGGCATCGAAATAGCCATGGAGCGAAAACATGTCGAGGACGAAATTAATCACCCTGAGCGGGGAGCTCGATGCCACTGCCAGGAGGTATTCTCTCAGTCTTAGCTCGTCTAAAAGCGGCGTCAGGCCGGGCACAACTTCGAGCTCTTCCTCGTAAATGGCGGTCAGTATCTCGATCCTCTCCGATATGATTTCATCGACGGTCTCGTCGAGCGAGAACGTCTCTCTCAGGAGCTTTCCCGAATCCTTCTGGTTAAGGCCCACGATCAGGTCCCTGTACTCCGGGCTGTAATCGATGTTCCTCCTCGCGAGGAGTATCCTCTCCGTTTTCTCCCAGAGGGGCTCGCTGTCTATCATTACGCCGTCCATATCGAAAATTACAGCTTTGATCATAGGGGTATCAAAGAATGTTCCTTTTTAATTAATTTGGGCCCGGAGTATAATGAGGATATGAGACTACCAGAGAAATCCCTGCTGAAAAAGACACGGCCGGGGATACCGGGGTTTCCCATATGGCGGAGACGAGCCTTGGTCATATCTTGAAATTAGGATTATCAGAACACCCGGGATTGGTTGCAGGTTTCCCCCAATACCCGTGAGACCCCGCCTGCTAACTCTCGGTTAGTCTATTACTATGCCGAAGTTAAACGAACCTGTGACAGGAGGATAGTAGTACGACGGCGCATAATAAACCGGCGGCGGTGCATAGATCACAGGGGGCGGAGGAGCGTAATATCCGTAAGGCCTTGGATAATATGCGGACCCGTAAAAGAAGTTGGCGTTAAAATAAGGGCCGTTATTGTACCGGTACCCGCCGTGCTTGTGGTGGTATCCATGGTTATGGTGTTTATAATGTCCGTGCCCGTTGCGCGCCATGCTCGTAGCAGGCATAACCAGCATAAAAGCAATGATTATCAAGATCGGAATAATAATTTTTTTCATGTTCCTCACCTTTTAGTCCAGTCTCTAATATATACATAAACTCGAATTCTCCGGCTAAGGTTTCAAAAAATGTTCCTTACCCTCTAATCCAATTATTCCTGACAGTCAGGGGGACTTCCACAATTATTTTAGCTGCGGCGAAAATTTACGTGCTTCAGGAAAATACTGTGTGTTTTAACGCATATCGGGGTCGACGTGAACGGTTACCTCGGAGTTTCCGATCCTTTCTTTGATCGTTCTCACAATTTCCTCCGCTATTTCATGCGACTCTACGAAAGTCAGCCTGTGGTCCATAACGACATGGAATTCGACGAATTTTACCGACCCGGCGTTCCTGGTCTTAAGCTTGTGATAACTCTTGACGCCCGGATTGAACCCCATGATCACATCCTCGATCTTCCTGACCGTATCGGGCGGGAGCTCTTTGTCCATCAATATGTCGATAGCCTCGATCAATATATCCTTTGTCGACCAGATGATTAATGCCGCGATGAGTATGGAGATTACAGGGTCGATTATATTGAGACCCGTGATTTTTATTGCCAGCAGCCCGGCCAGTATCCCCCCGTTCGTATATAAGTCGAATTTGTAATGCAGGCTGTCGGCGCTTAGTATCAAGCTTCCTGTTTCCTCCGCTACTCTTTTGATGTGTCTCGTGAGGAAAAAACTGACGACCATGGATAGTGCTATGACCGCGATTCCCCAGCCGACCGATACCAGGTGCTCTCCGTCGAGAAGCCTCAAGACCGAAAGGTAGATGAGATAAACGGCGGAGGACCCGATGATGAATGTCTGAAACAGCCCTGCCAGCCCTTCTGCTTTCCCGTGTCCGAATTTGTGGTCGTGATCGGCCGGCTTTTCAGATTTCCGTATGGAATAGAAATTAACTGATGACGCCATGACGTCGAGAAAAGAATCCGCAGCTGAAGCGAGTATGCTTATCGAATTGGTCAGAAATCCGAAAATTACTTTTATAATGATTAATACGAGGGATACACTTATAGAGAGGAGAGCAGTTTGGAACTTTTTATTCTTGCTTATTTCTCTGCTGCTTAACGACAACTTGCCTTTTACTTGCCGGTAAAGGTTTATTTACGCCGAATGGAGACCCGTTAATGCTGTGAAGAGGGAATATTTTCTCTACAGGAGCGCCCTATTCAACGACGATTCGCTCAGACGCTCCACCTCTTCAGTTTCTCTTCAACTTTGCGGTCCAGCTGCTCCCTGTATTCTTCTATATCGATTTTAATTCTCGATGCGCCTGTATGCATCGCGGCTTCGGCTACAGCTACGGATTCCCAAACGAGGACCCTTGGGTCAAACGGGCTCGGGACGATATACTCGGGGCCGAAGTCGAAATGTTTCTTGCCATAGGCCTTCGCCACCCCTTCATCCGCTCCCATTTTGGCGAGTTTTGCCAACGAATACGCCGCAGCGACCTTCATTTCTTCGTTTATTGCCTTGGCCCTGACGTCGAGCGCCCCCCTGAATATAAAGGGGAACCCCAGAACATTGTTTACCTGGTTCGGGTAGTCGGACCTTCCGGTAGCCATTATTAAATCCTTCCTGGCGGACTTGGCGTCAGGGTAGGAGATTTCCGGGTCGGGGTTCGCCATTGCAAAGATAATCGGCTTGTCCGCCATGGACTTAACCATAGCTTTATTGACTGCGCCTCCCGTAGACAGGCCCACAAAAACATCGGCCCCTTTCATTGCGTCCTCGAGGGTCCTGGCGCTCGTATCCACCGCGAATCTTTCTTTCTGGGGGTTCATGTTCGCCTCTCTCCCCTTGTATATAACCCCGCGGCTGTCGCACATTATCATGTTCTCTCTTCTTGCGCCCAGGTGGATGAAGAACTCGGCGCAGGCTATTGCGGAAGCCCCCGCTCCGTTGAATGTCATTCTGAGCTCGCTTATCTCCTTCTTTACCAATTCGCAAGCGTTCAAGAGCCCCGCTCCGGATATTATCGCCGTTCCGTGCTGGTCGTCGTGGAACACCGGTATATCCATCTGCTTCCTCAATTCGTCCTCGATGTAAAAACACTCGGGAGCCTTGATGTCTTCAAGGTTGATGCCCCCGAACGTCGGCTCCAGATACTTGACCGTCTTAATAATCTCATCGGGATCGTCGGTGTTTAATTCGATATCGAAGGCGTCTATCCCCGCGAACCTCTTAAATAAGACGCTCTTCCCTTCCATTACCGGCTTGCCGGCGAGCGCCCCTATTTTCCCCAGGCCCAGGACCGCCGTACCGTTCGATATAACGCCTACCAGGTTTCCTTTATTCGTGTATTCATAGGCGAGATGGGGGTCTCTGTAAATCTCCATACAAGGCTCCGCCACGCCCGGTGAGTATGCAAGAGATAAATCCCACTGCGTCAAGCAGGGCTTCGTCGGTACGACCTCTATCTTCCCTTTTCGGCCGACACTATGGTAATCCAGAGCGGCTTGCTTCATCTCTTTATCTTTTTCATCAGCCGAATTAGACATGTAACAATAATCCTCCGTTTATTTTTCCTTTTGTGTATGTCCGGATATTCATGACGAGTCTTCGCGTCAGCTCTTCACTCCGCATCCGCAGCCCGCCCGACTGCATCCGCATCCGCCGCCTGTTTGACCCGACGGGGAGAGCTCACCCTCGGATTTGATCCCGAAAGGGGAGAACTGCTTTTCTAAATTCCTGCTCCGGCACGTTGCGCACTTGACCGCTTCTTCGATGTTCAGGACTAAAATTTCGAATAACTCTTCACAGTCGAGACACCTGTATTCAAATATCGGCACTCTCTCAGGACCTCCGCCGCCCTAATGATTGGAAAGTATTATAAATTTATATCAAATGTAGTCAACGTGGTAATTTTCCGGTTATTTTCTGGAAATAATCCCAGACAATCGGAAGGTTTGTAGTATAACCGGGATAATTATTGATGTTAAGGAACGATTTGTCCCTATTTTACTTTGCGCTGTCCGAAGTGAAGCGGATTATTTCGGACACTTCGCCTCTATGAGCCAGGGCTCCGATATAATCGTTCCCCTGGTCGAGTGGAAGTATCGTCCAAGCCTCGTTCAACACTTCGATGCGCGGAGAGGTGTCTGAAGCTGTAATAACCGGAGAAAAATCCAGATCTTTCAGGCCGGACGAGAAGCCCGTCCCGACCGCTTTCGAATACGCCTCTTTTATTGTCCATAAGCTCATGAATGACCGGTCTTTCAGAATGTCAGGACGTGAATGAAAATACTCCCTCTCGCCCGGAGAGAAAAACCGCTCGAGGATCTTTTCAGGTCTCGTGACGCGCCTCACATATTCGACGTCGATGCCGACCTCTCCCTTTATTCCGACTGCGCATAACGCGAGACTGCGGGAATGGGAAATGTTGAACCTTATTCCCTTCGGGTTGGATTCGGCGGGCAACCCCGGCTTCCCGCGCTCATTGTATTCAAATTCTATACTTGCGGGCCTTGTATCCAAATAACGGCCGAGTATTGTTCTCAGGTATCCGCGGGCGGTGACGAATCTGTCCCTGTATTCCTTAAGGCTGAGCCTCATCGCCCTTTCTTTCTCGTCATCCGAAAGCACGTGTTTAAACAGCTCCCTGGGCACTGCTTCCGGGTTGTCGAGGGCTATTTCCCATATATGGATTTTGCCTTCGCTTATATCCCGAAGAATATGTGGGTTTTCGCGATTCCCGCTAAACGGATTCACATGTAAATCATACAGGGGTTCGGAGAGGTTTCTCAACTTTTCAGAACGATTTCCAGAAATCGATGCCCGCCCAGTCGAGCGCCCTCTGGCCGTAAATGTTCAGATAATAGAGGTTGTTGGTGACCATCAGGACCCCCACGACGATCAGCGTCCCGCCGACGATGATTTTGTAGAGGCTGTAGTGGCGCTTTATCCATCCGAACGCGGTGAGGGCCTTTGAAAGGGCAAGCCCCGTGAGGATGAACGGCAGGCCGAGCCCTATCGAATAGACGAACAGGAGCGCTGCGCCCTTTCCCGCCCCCTCCGCCGTGCTCGCATAGAGTAGTATGGACGCCAGGATGGGCCCGACACACGGGGTCCATCCGAAGCCGAACGCGATGCCTAGGAAGAATATGCCTATGAGGCCCAGGTTTCCGTCCGTGAAGTTTAGCCTCCTCTCCCGGTAGAGCTGGGGTATCTTGAGGAGGTCCATCGAAAAAAGCCCGAACAATATTATTATCACACCCGAGATCCTGAGCAGCAGCACCTTGTTCTCGTGGAGGAATGTGCCTATGTAGGAAGCGGAAGCGCCGAGCGTGACGAACACGGTCGAGAAGCCGAGCACGAAGAGGAGGCTCGGGATAAGTATCCTCCCGGTCTTTCCCTCGGTCGCATCCCCGGTGAGCTCCTCGAAAGACATTTTGGAGACCATGGATACGTAACCCGGGATCAGCGGGA
>DATIET010000390.1:0-9139 GCA_035455615.1 Thermodesulfobacteriota bacterium | reverse complement strand
GGCGCGGATGGCACTGGCCGAGGACTTCCGCCATATCGACCCGCGTTCGGCCCATATTCTCCTGTTCGAGGCAGCGCCTCGAATTTTACCCACGTACCCCGAAAGCCTCTCTGAGAAGGCACGCCGCCACCTCGAGCGGATCGGGGTCGAAGTCCACACGAATGCGAAAGTCGAGCGAGTTGACGAACACGGTGTAATCGTCAACGGCAAGCACATCGCGAGCCGCACGGTGGTGTGGACGGCGGGTGTCGTTGCCTCGCCTGCGGGTAGGTGGCTCGGCGTTGATGTGGACGGGGCAGGGCGTATCAAAGTGAACCCAGACTTGTCGGTTCCAGGTCACCCGAATGTGTTCGCCGTCGGCGACACGGCGGCGATTACCGCCGACACCCGAAGCCTGTTCGGGATCAGGAGCGAGACGCCGGAGCTGCTTCCGGGCGTTGCACAGGTCGCGATCCAAGGGGGGACGTATGTCGCGAGCCTCATCCGGCGCCGAGTCAACGGCGAGCGCTCCGCGAAGCCGTTCTGGTACTGGGACAAGGGAAATATGGCAATTGTAGGCCGGACGTTTGCCGTGGCGGACCTCAAGCACGTGCGCTTCTCAGGGTTCACGGCGTGGCTTCTGTGGGCAGGAATCCACATCTATTTTCTGATCGGGTTTGCGAACCGGCTGTTGGTGACGCTGCAGTGGGGGATATCGTTTGTCACGAAGCGACGCGGGGTTCGGATTCTTCCACTCGCCCAAGCGGAAATGACTGATGCCGATCCGGCCGTCAGACAGTTAGATCCTCAGACGTTGGATTAAAAATAAATCCAATAGAAGAAATATGTCCGAAGAAATCAATCATTATCCGCCACGCGGATTACGGGGCCATGTGGAAAAAGATGTTTTCGTAGTGCAGCGTCAATCCATTCAGATCGGCATAGCCAATCAACTCGGATTTCGCATCAGGTGAGATGTCCGCGCCGGCTAGAATGGTACTGTGTCCCATCATTCTCTGTCCCTTATCCATCCTCTAACGCCATCATCTTTGTCTTGATTCCGGCTTTTCGCAATGAATGTGCGGGTATTTCTGGGGCGGCCGTTCGCCATCGCCAAGTACTAGCCATATTGTATCGAAAGTATATGTCCAATCGGGCGGAAAGTCCGGGGCCTCCGCAAGCCGGCGTAAATAGTTCTTCTCCCACCACTCAAAATAGAAGCCAAGAAGCTCCCAGGCAAGGTTATCGTCCAACTGCCCTTCTTGCTTGAGGACCCCCCATTTCTGGAAGAAGTGAAGCACTCTCCAGACACTAGCCTGGTCCTCATGTGTTTTGAGAGCCGCCGCGGAACCACGCTCGGCGTCAGACATTGCTTCGATCATTCTCTCGGCCTTATCTGCGGCGGTGAAGAGATCTTTGGAGTGAAACTCATTGTAGAGATCAAGTGTCACTCGCTTCTTCGCTTGATTCTTCTCGAATTCGAACCGAGCTGCGTGCAGATCGAACGCATCATGCATCTCCTGGAGCTGGTATGACACTTCTCGACGCTGAAGGACAATGGCAAAGATGACACCCGCTAGCGCAAGGCCCGAGAACAACGCATTGACGGAACCAAACGTGTCCCCAACAACACCCCTGTCTTCAAGGGAGGGAGAGTAGCGGCTGAGGGAGCCTTCGTCCTCCGGGGCCGAGGAGTTCGCGGCTAGCATGATGGCCAACCGGGCGCTAAACCATGGAGCAGCCAGCCACATCAGAACCATCGCGACTACGATCAGGGTAATGCAGACAATCATGGTTCGACTGACGACGTTGCCTGTAGCTTTGTTCCTGGGCATGGATATCCTTAACTCGAAGTTCTTCTGGATAACTATCGATTATACGGAATTACTTCCATATAATCACCCCTTTGCTTACGAGTATATTTTGAAACGTTCCTCAAAGTCAATATTTACCTTCTCAATCGGGTTTGAGAGACCATAAAACGCAAACACTCGAAGCGCACCGGGATTAGGAATCCTTTTTCGGTCGTATATGTAGCTGGACAGAATTTATTTTGTTTTGGTAAAACTGCTTGGCAGGAAGGCGGAATTTTAAATAAAATTACTTACAATAGGTGAAGGATTCTATAAATGAATCTTAGAATATTCTTTCATGAACAAATAGACTGAACGTACTAAATATATTCGCAACTAATCGATAACATTAATGAATTAGAATGCCCGGAGACGGATTTGAACCGCCGACACGAGGATTTTCAGTCCTCCTTAGATTGATTTTATAACTATTTGTGATTATTGAATATGTTACAACTTACCTAAGTAAAACGAATTTCATTGATTCTGTATGGTAGCAAGAATTACAGTTGGTTCTTTGACTATTCTTTGATGAATAAGAGGGGGCTGAGTAGTACCGGAAAGAAGGGTTACTTGAGTAAGTTCACAATATTTATAACGTATATAGAACCCAGCCAAGACGGACAAAGAATATGGCTTGCAGGCTGGGATTTATATAAATTGATAATATTTTCAAACCCCGATTTCCTGTCTATATAAATCAATTTTTGAAGATGTCACCCTAACTCGATTCAAATACATAAAATACAACCGGTGTATTGGGAAAGTAGTAACGAAATATCGAGAGTTTAATTGGGAAGTATGTGTTGGCGTCTAAGGAATCCGGGAAATGCATGTTGAATGTTATTTTCGAACTTGCTTTCCCTCGTTCAAGTTCCAGACCAGCCCCTTCGGGACCTTTTACGAAATTCGACCCCTGAGGGAAATGTTCCTTTGTCTTCTCAAACATGTCGTCCCCGTAAAACTGTTCATAATATCCATCGTTTACCGAAAAAGCTATCCAGTTCCCCGCCAGAGAATCCACGCACCCGGCGTCACTGATATTATAATTCAAGGTAACGCTTATATCCTCGCCGGCCTCAACTTCTCTTATATCCTCACCGAATTCCCACGAAAACACCACTGAGCATATACCCGCTTCATAGATGTACTCGCTGTACTTCAACTTCCCACCTTTTGAATCGGCTTTAAACTCTTCGAGGGGCTCATAAGGCTCGCCTGGAGAACGCTTATAAAAGCCCTCATGGAATTCCTCGTATCTATCATAATATGTCTCCTCTCCGGTTAGGACGGATGTCAGCTCAAATACCTGTCCGGATCTATTACCTTCGGGTTTCACATGGCAGGATACAGTTAGAAATAAACCGACTGTAATGGGAAATAGAATAAAAATCAGGTGATTATTCTTTTTAATAATTTTCATTTATGAATCATCCGGCAATTATAATCACCATGCTTCTTTCAGAATATGTACGCATCCTATCGTATTCCACTTAAGGTGAATCTATGTCACACTCTTTGATGTCTATAAGATCGGAGAAGCAGCTTAAGTCCGCCATACAGCTACTTCACTATAAACACCTTGTGTTTCTCTAATACTTTCTTGAAATCCGGATCTTTCCTCAGATTCGCAAGGTCCGGGTCGGATTGCTTGCCCTTGGGTTTCAAGGCATCAAAGTTATTGAATCCGTTTTCAAGCGCCTTATCCAAGTAATCCAGAGCAAGGTCATTTTTCTTCTCCAGGGAATACAGTGCGACCAAATTGTACAGTATGATCGGGTCCTTCGGTTTAAGCTCGGCTGCCTTTTTCAAGTCTTCTTCAGCCTTATTGTATTTTTTCTGCTGCATATATATAACGCCTCTGTCTGAATACGCCTCCGCATACTTCGGATAGATTTTGATTGCATTACTGAATTCGAGGAGAGCGTTATTGTAGTTTTCGTCTTTTGTTTTAGGGTTAGCCTTGGCTAGGCTGACGTATATCATGCCCTGCTGGAGGTGCTGCTTCGCTTCCGTAGACACGCTCGCAGTTTCCTTATTCTCCGGTTTGTCCTGCTTCTTGGATTTTTGTGGACCGGCCTCTTTCTTGTCCTCGCCGCCGTCTCCGTTAACGGAATCAGGCTCTCCTTCGCCTTCCAGCCCTTTGACAAGCGACTCGAACTTATCAAGGCTAAAGTAAGAGAGGCGAGCGACCTTGCTGTCGGCCGTGTCACCTTTATAAACCAGAATAATCGAATTCGGAGCACCGTAATACTCCTCCAATTTCCCGCCATCGGCTACACGTTCAAACTGAGGTATTTCGGGGAGGCTTAAGGCAGCGACAATTTTACCTTTCGATATCGCGGTCACGAACTGCACATCAATTTTGTCGCAAACGAGTTTTGACCCAGCCTGCTTATACCCTACGATTACCGCCTCAGTATTCTTCTGAGAAGGCTTATACCCGAAAGTCGTTTGATCGATTTCTTTAGCAGGCTCGCCCAAAACCGCCTCTGCCTCCTCTCTCGTGCTCTCACCAGGTCTGATCCCTAAATAACTCGTAGCGGCGTAACTCGAATCGAAATAAGCCTGAACGAGGCCCGCTATAACCAGAACGAGCGTGAATATCATTTTATTCATATTGATACTCTCCCTCCCAGACCAAAAAATAATTAATTTATTTTGTCACGCTGATTACATTTCAAAGCAAACAGCGAGTACGTTAAGCGTCCGGGCATTGGTTTATGTATACGCGAAACTCAGTGCTCATGCCGCATTATTCTCCCGAGCCGTATACCGGATGGCGTGAAGCCGGCAGCCAGTTCAGGAATATGAATTCCGTTTCGAAACCTATCCCTTTTCCCTGACTCGTGAATATAAGCAGGGACTTTCCAGCCGTATCGAATATAGTGAATAAGAATGCCCGTGCGGGGGGACTGAGAGGCTTTTCAGAAAATCCCTCCAATATCCGGACGCCTCCGTCAACGAGTGCTCGCAGGGGGGGTGCGAGGGATTTGTTCCTAAATAGCTTAATTGCAAGTTGAGGGCCGAACTTATAATACGCCGTCACGAGTTTCGCACCCGTTTCCGATTTAAGGAGGACATTGTCACGAAAGTACCTGAGCGTATCGAGCTGGGGCGCCTCCCAGTCCCCGTAGACCGCGGTCGCGACGAAGCATAGGCTCATTATCATTTTCAGGAGGTCCAGATTCTTTCTCTTCATTTCATCGGACCAGCCTTCCTCGAGGAAACCGCCTGCGAGAGTCCCCGAGCCCTGCTCGTTCGAAGAAGAGTAAGTATAAGCGCCGTCACTGCCGTCAATGTTCATAACAGGCTGATTTTCGCTGCCGGCCCCGGGAAATTTTTGTCTGAGCTCGTTTTCATCTCCGACGGTCCCGGCTGCTTCTAACAGCAGGGCCCCGTCCAGATAATTCCTGCCAAGAGCCTGTTCGACTTCCGCTCCCTGGAACGTCATTCTGATCTCCTGAGCGAATTTCTTTCCGGGAGTAAACGCGTCTCGGGAATAGACTTGAAGCGCATCTCCGCTGATGCGCATGATGATTAGATTTGTATCATTTGTGGTATACGTGACGTTCGAAGTCGTAAGATTATTCAGGTATTGCTCGTAATTCGTGCCCTCGGGCAGTTCCGATTTGGGCGTTATATCCGGATAATAGACCCTGAAGGCGACGTAGTACGGCTCCGGCTCATTCTCGACACTCGTAACACCTGCACCATCGTTCCCATCGTCCGCAATCACGGGAGGCGGCGTGCTGTCGGGGACTTCCTCCGATCCGGCCGTTCCCCCATCAATTTCGTCTCCGGGCTCTTCCTCCACAGGCGGCGGGCTCGGGGTCGGGTCGGGGAATGTCTCCGATTGGGCTATGCCCTCGGGCAGTTCACCCTCGGGCTCTTCCTCTGCAGGCGGCGGGCTCGGGGTCGGGTCGGGGAATGTCTCCGATTGGACTACTCCTTCGGGCAGTTCACCTTCGGAATCCCCCCCGTCGTCCTGTCCCTCCCCTGCATCCAGTTTTGCGATACAGTCGGCCGCACTCTGCGGAAGCTCCGAAGTCACCGCTATCTCGAATCCCATGCTGTTGATAACTCCGTCCATTCTCGCGATTATATCGTCTGCGGGGGTCGCGCCGCAGGACGCGTTTTCGTATTTAGCCGCAATCTGCTGAGCTTTAGTGTTGATCTCTCCAGCGCGGGTGACCGATTCCTTCCCTCTGGCGGTAATAGCAGCGAAATCGACGGCGCCCGTATCGGCCGATGCCACGAGAGATCGGATCTCGTCGAATTGCGCCTTAATGCTGTCGGTGAGCATTTCTTCTTTCAGTGTGCCGTACAACGCTTCGGTCTCGGCACGCAGTTGTGCGGAGCCGGAAGTAATTCCGCTCAGAAGAGCTTCCGCCTCCCGTACTGAAGCGTCAATCTCGCCCGCTTTTTCGTTTACCTTGTTTACGTCATCGCTTATCCCGCCGACAAGCGCGCCCGCCTCCTTGATGGCGCGTTTAATGTCCTCGATCTTACTGAGCTTTTCTTTTAACTCTTCGTTATCGGACTGGAGCCGGGTCTTGGTATTGGAAAACTCCTTCATGGCCGTAAGCGCGTTCTTATAACTGTCCCTCATTATTTGCGCGTCTTCCATGCTGTCGCAAGCCTGGGCTAGATTGAGCGCATTCGTCAGGCTGTCGGAGATACTCTTTTCTCTTGCCTCCGCGTTGTCGACGCTCGATCTGAGACCGTCTGCGATCCCGGTCGCCTCATTGCAGAGGCGGGTGAGCTCATCGGCTGCAGCTGATTGACTCTCCAGCTTGACGAGCTTTTCGTTCGCTGAGTTGACGCCGGCCTCGGCCTCCCCTGCGGCTTTCCCCGCTCCGGCCGCGAAATTATTCAGCTCGCTTCTTTTTGCGTTCAGCGCAAGGGCCCTTTCCTTCAATTCTTTCAGCTTGTCGAGAAGCGCCTTAAGGTCCTTCCCAGCCTGAGTGTCGTCAAGCGGAACAGCGAGGGTAAGTGAAAATGAATTTACGAACGGAAGCTTGTCGACACCCAGTGTTGTCTTATCTATTCTCAAATCCTCGCTCTTCATGTTCTCCGCCGTGGCCGAGGCGCTCACGTTAAAGTCGAGGCTCGTTGTCATGATGTACGCTACAAAATCGCCCGTCGGGCCGGCTTTAGCAACTTTACAACCTTCCATCTCCGATGCCTCTGTCAGAGCTAACGTAATCGCCGCTCCAGCGCACCGGGGACATTTCAGATTGGTTTTACCCTTTTCCCTTACATAGCCGTTGAGGGTCAGAATAGACAGCGGTTTTATCTTTTTCCAGATTTCCGAATAAGTATTGTACGCGCCGCCCTTACCGTCGACGTAACTCACCGCATAAAAGACCTTGAGCTCTCTTTTCACATCTCCGAACGACGCCTCCCCGATGGAGCCCGGAAGAGAAAATTTCGACATAAGACCGCATTTGTTCTGGAGGTAGCTATCAAGGTCCTCAAGCTTGCACGCGTGCTCGCCAACTGTGACGATACCGCTCCTGAGCGCATCGATCTGCCCGCCGATCCCGTCGATAGTCGCCTCGGACTCTTTCCTCAGTCCGGGTATCCCCGACCCGTATTCATCGCTTTCATATTGTGTATTATAGAAACGGGCGATCGTCGCGATATCGCTTTCTTTCCCGCGGTACTTTTCGGGGTTCGGGTATCCGAGGGTCCCTGCTTCCGTGATCAGCGTGACCGCTTCCCTGACACCCGGGACGCCGCCCCCGTGCTCCTGCCCCTCGATGAATTTACCTTCGGCCCAGAAGTAGATTCTACCGTCCGGCGGCTCCACACGTTCGTATATGTCGGGGGACAGGCTGGTCGGACAGACCAGGGTGGCGTCTCCGAACGCCTTTACAAAAGCCACGTTCCTCTCGTCCGTAGTCGTCCCTACGCCGAGGCAAAATCCCTGACGCTCCCGGAGTTTCTTCGCGAGATCGTCAATTTTACTGAGCATTGAGTTTGCGACGTTGCCGTAAGCCTTCACCACCTGACCGAAGAAGGACACTATCGGGATATTGCTGTCCTCCGCAACACCGCCCATGAGCTCCATGAGATTGAAGAGGGCGTTTATCTTGTCTCTGGGGACGTCCGACTGAAAGGCCCCAGTGACGATATCAACGGCTTCGACGGCCTTATAACGGTCATTGAAGACATTGAACTGGCCTTCGTAGGATTTGAATTTGTCGATCCAGGGGCCCGAGAAGCCGTACTTACTAAGAGTCTCCGCATACGGGGTTTGCGGGTCGCTCAGGACTTCATCATATGCGCGCGTGAATTTGTCGTATTTGGTTTTCGCATCACCCCATATTTCCTTGAGGCCGCCGACGATCTCCCATGACGCCTGGTCCTGGTAAGCCTCAATGAGCCAGCCGATCGTGGGGCTCTGCTCGCTTATGTATTGATTTATATATTTTTTCACATTGGCGCCAGGGGAGTTAAGCCAGGCCATGAACTCGTTTTCGAACTCCTGGGAGTCTATCGGGAATTGAGAGCCGATCTCCGCGTGCACTTTTTCATTGAGCCAGAAGAGAAAGTCCTGATACAGCACCTGGGCGTACCCTTCCGCGGCCTGGTTGAGCTCGCCTTTTACCTCTTCGACTTTCGCCTCGAGCGCAGACTGCATTTGCTTTTTTAAGTACTCTACGACGGTCTGATAAAGAGTGGTCAGGTTAATCTGCACACCGCCAAGATCCAGTATCTTGTCCTTTGTCGCCGACGAGCTGCTCGCTTTCCCGGTCGCTTTTTTCCCCTGGAGCTTCCCGCTCCTCTTGGCAGTCGTGGTCCCGGGGGCTGGGGTGCCCTCGCCTTCCGAGACGTCTTTACCCGTATCCTTGCAATTCGGACCGAACCTCTTGTTCGTATCGGGTTTAGGATTCGATCCTACGATATATCGTTCAGGTATTTCGTGTACAAAAACCCATTCCGCTTCATCAGCCTTAAACGTCTCAAAGACTAGACACTCGTTAAAAATGGGGTGACTGGGGTCTTCAAGCCGCCGCCCGGAATCTTGAATATCTTTTATCCATCTAGCAGTGCTGCAGACATATTGGTCGGGCACCTTTATGACCAGAACTTCTCCCGGATAGGGGTGATGGGATGGTTTTTGAGACCACTCCAAAGCATGATTCTCCGCCATCGAAGGACTTGTAGTTACGGATATAAACGGTGATTGAATAGAACGGCCCTTATCTCCGGTATGCCATTCGAGAGCTGCCTGGAGCTTGTAGCTGAGACGTCTTTTAGTCGGGTCCATGTTCTCCATACCTCTAATTTCGGAATGA
>DATIET010000389.1:0-2228 GCA_035455615.1 Thermodesulfobacteriota bacterium | reverse complement strand
AGCCTTCGATTTCATGCATCCGGACGACGTGCCGACGGCCATATCTATATTCATGCGGGCGGTAATGAATCTCTCCACGGAGAAGGCCACGTTCAGGGCCTTGCACAAATCGGGCGAGTACCGGTGGCTCGAGTGCATAGGGAACCCCTACCTCACGGCTTCGGGGGAGATACGCGGGGTGGTTATCACGAGGGATATTTCGGAGCGCAAGAAGACCGAAGAGGAGCTTCTGGCCCTCAATACGCTGATGAAGGCAGTGCACAGATTCCTCGACCTGGGAGAAGTCTATGACGTCGCGCTCGACATAATCATGAATATGGAAAACGTGGACATGGCTATGATTTATCTCGTAGACAGGGAGAAAAAGCAGGCCGTGATCCAGGCGAGCAGGAACCTGCCAGAATTTTATCTGCAGAGGGCCGGGACTATACCCTATCCGAAGGGTTTAACCTGGAAAATCATAAGGACCGGAGCGATTGAGAATATCGAAGACGTGCAGAAGGACGGGGAAATCGGCCGGGCGGGCAGGGAGCTCGGACATCACAGTTTGTTAGGCATACCGATATTCCTTGAAAACGAAGTAATAGGTGTCATCTGGTTCCTCAGCTACAAGGAGCGAAAGTTCAGCGAGAACGAAGTGCGTCTGCTTTCGTCGATGGGGGACCAGATCGCGGTAGCGGTGGCGAAGGCGAAGATGCTCGAAGAGATTAAGTCAGCCCAGGAAAAGCTCATCCAATCGGAGAAGCTCGCCTCTCTCGGACAGATGATATCGAGCATCGCGCATGAGATAAACAACCCGCTCACTCCGATCATCGGGTATTCGCAGAGGCTCCTGACGAAGCCCGGTCTCGACGATAACGAGAAAAAGTCGCTCGAAATCATCAATACCTCGGCTCAGAGGGTCGCGAAGATCATCGAGAAGCTGCTTTCTTTCTCGAGGAAATACAGGCCGCAGAGGGCTTATGAAGATATTAACGCACTTCTCAGGCAGTCGCTCGAATTCAGGGAGTACCAGCTAAAGCTGGATAATATCGAGGTCGTTACCGACTTCGACAGCGGAGCACCCAAGTCCATGGTCGATTCCAACCAGCTCCACCAGGTGTTTACCAATATCATACTCAACGCCGAGCAGGCGATGAGCGGGTACGGGGTCGAGGGACGTCTCAAAGTGTCGACCAGGGTAAAGAACGGGGGCATTATAGAAATCAAGTTCGATGACAACGGTCCCGGCATCCGGAAAGATGTAATCGGAAAGATATTCGATCCCTTTTTCACAACCAAAGAGCCCGGGAAAGGGACGGGCCTGGGTCTCGCCGTGGCATACGGGATCATACACGAACACGGCGGGGAGATACGCGCGGAAAGCGGGGAAGGAGGGGGGACGACTTTCGTGATTGAGCTGCCGGTGTTTGGGCAGGCGGCGGAGCATGGCCGGGACAAAGAGAAGCGTATACCGGCGGACCGGGGGACGATGAATGAGAAAAAGATACTCATCGTCGAGGACGAAGAGTTAGTCGTCGATTTGATAAAAGGCGTCCTGGAGCACGATAATATCACCGTTGATAACGCCAGGGACGGTGAAGAAGCGCTTGTGAAAATGGACTCCGGCAACTACGATCTTATTGTCTGTGACATCAAAATGCCGGGTATGAGCGGGATCGCATTCTATGATAAGATCAAGGAACTAAAGCCCCGGCTTGCCGAGAAGGTTATTTTCATAACGGGCGACCCCAGCAGTGAAACAATGGACTTCATCAACACGACGGGGAACGAGTATATAACCAAACCTTTCAAAGTCGACAAATTCAGGTCTCGGGTGTTCGAATTTCTCAATCCGGATTTGAGGAACGGCTAAGTGTTGCCTTCTCAACGTACTCCTTGTTATATAACCGTGCGGTAGCCCCTTCATCCGCTTTTATTTCCGAGATCCGTCCGTAAAATTCGGTAGCGAAATATGCCCCGAAATAAATCTTTTCCGGAGCAGTCAATTTTATTTGCACATTGCCGCCCCTGTTACATGACGGCAGTTCCGAGATAATGTTATTCCCGCTTTTCGTCTATCTCCGCAATTAAACCGTTAAGCCTGAGCCGGATTTGATTCTTGTACTATATTCTGACATGCGACACCCAGGCGTTTCAAATAGATAGTGATCACGGGGCGGGAACAATTGGCATGTTATTTTCAAGGTTGTAGCGGGCGGAGCATCCAAGCGGGGAATACACGAAAA
>DATIET010000388.1:0-8061 GCA_035455615.1 Thermodesulfobacteriota bacterium | reverse complement strand
TCGTCGTAATAAATATTTTCAGTAATGGCGGCGTTTCCCGCTCTGGCGTCACTCATTTACCCGTTTCCTCCTTGGCTTGTTGTTTCTTTTTATCCGTATCATAATCGTCCAGAAGCATCCTGTGGCCTGGTGTTTCGAGATCGTCGTACTGGCCCTTTCCCGCCGCCCATATAAAGGCCGCTAGGAATACTAGCGCGATCGCTATAGAAACCCCCAGTGTCAGAAAAATAATATTCATGCCCGCGTAGCACCCTCCCGGGTCCTCGTCTTGTTCTGACCGTAAAGCGAGGAGGCTATGAGCAGCACGGAGCTAAGCGGCATGAGCACGGCGGCGGCCAGCGGATTGATAAAACCCATGAGGGCGAATGCCCCCCCGGCGATGTTATACGTTATGGAGAAGGCTGTATTCCTTCTTACCGTTTCCCGTATCACGGCGCCGTGATCAATAAGATTCAGAATGGTGAAAAGATCGTTTTCGAGTATATAGGCATCGGACACCTTCATGCTCTCCCCGACGCTGCCCTGTATTGCAACGCCCACGTCGGAGGACGAGAGCGCCCCCGCGTCATTGAGCCCGTCCCCGATCATCATGGACCGGCCGCGCTCACGGACGATCTCCGATTTCCGTTCGGGGGTCACTTCCGAGAACGCATTTTCGAGAGGCAACTCCAGCTTGTATGCGACCTGCCTGACATTCGATTCCCTGTCGCCAGAAAGTATGTAGAGCGAGTAGCCCCTTCTTTTTAGCTCGCTCACCACGAATTTCGCGTCTTCCTTGAGTGAATCCCCGAGGAGTATTTCGGAGACGGGCTCTCCGTCTTTTCGGATGACGATCCTGGTCGCAATGATTTCGTTGATCTCGTTCGGCCGGGATAGGCCGCTCTCGGCCGTCAGCGAATAGAGGTGTCCCCCGACACGGCCTTCGACGCCTTTTGAATAGAGGTGCCTGAAGCCCCTCACTTCGGGAATATCGTGCTCTTCGCACGACAGGCGTGTAACTATGGCCCTCGCGACCGGATGCTCGGATTCGCGCTCGATCGCGAGCACCGCTCTGCGGTCGGGCTCAGGAAGACTATCCGTATCCCAGCTGAGTATCCGGTATACGCCGTTCGTGAGCGTCCCGGTCTTGTCGAAGAATATGTTCCTGACACGCGGCAGCTTGTCGAAAATTTTAGCGTCCTTGATAAGTATCCCGTTATCCGAAGCGGATTTGAGAAAGAGGCCGAAGGACAGGGGCAGTACGAATACGAATGCGCAGGGGCACGAAATAAGTATGAATGCGATTGTCCTTTCGAGGGCCTCGGAGGCGCCGTAGTATGAAGAGACCGCTAAAAAGGAAACGACCGCTATAATACCCACGGCGAGCGTGAAAACGGTCGCGTATCTGTCGCTGTACGTGGAATGGCTTATCTTGCTCCTGTAATTATTCTCCACCTCCTCGAGTATCTTCCCTATCCTGGTCGAGCCCCCCGTCCCCGTGACCTCGAGGACGGCCTCGTCCGAATCGAGAATGGAGCCCGCGTACACGACCTCCCCTTTAGAGACTGTCCGGGGTATGTTCTCGCCCGTGAGCACGGATAGATTTACCTCGGCCCGCTGCGTGTGGAGCCTGCCGTCGGCTGGGAAACGGTCGCCCCGGGTGAGCTTGATTTTCTGTCCCGTTTCGAGTGATTCCACGGGCTGATAAAAGAACTGCTTTGCGCTTTCGTCCCTGACGAGGATCCGGTTCGATGAAAAGAGACTCTTTCCGAGGGGTTCCCTGTCGCTTAGCCGCCCCTGCACCGTCCTCAGGAAGTACCTGCTCGCGAGGAGGAGGAAAACGAACATGCTTATCGAGTCGAAATAAACCTCAGGGCTTCCCGCGAGGTAGTTATAAGCGCTTATAAAGAACCCCGCGGATATTACAAATACAATTGGTATATCGACTGTCGCCCGACCCGTCCTGATAGAGCCGAGCACGCTCTTATAGAAGGGCAGGGAGCAGTACGTTACGACCGGGAGGGACAGTATGAGGTTCAAGAGCATGAACTGCTCCTCGAATACCCCCCCCGCGCCGGCGTATATGGCCGCCGAGAGGAGCATGATGTTTCCCGCGCATACTGCGGCGACCGATAATCTGATGAGGGATTTCCTGTTCTCCCTTTTCTTAAGCCCGCTCGCGTCTTCGTCGTTCTTAAGCGGGTGCGCCCTGTAACCGAATTTCTTTATCGTTTCCGGAAACGATGAGAATTTCTTTGCGGACGTGAAATTGACCGTCGCTGTGTTATCCGACATGTTGAGCGAAAGGGATTCGATCTCGGGTACGAAGTCCGGTATTTTCTCTATGAGCCAGAGGCATGCGGCGCATTCGATCCCCTCTACGTAAAAATTCATCGTGAGGGGCTTCTCATCTCTGACGTAAATATCTGTGAAGCTCCCGCTGTCGAGGTATCCGTAGTCCTCCCCCGAGGCAGGGTCGGCCGGGGGTGTAGTTTTCAGTATGTTCTGGGTTTCCCTTATGCTGTAATAGTCGTCCAGGCCGAGCGCCCCGAGAAGCTCGTACACCGACCTGCATCCGTTGCAGCAGAACAGTTTTCCGCTCGATTCTATGGTGTTCGATGAATTGAGCGCCTCGCCGCAGTGGAGGCACCGGCTTTTTGGTAAGACTTCTCCGGAAGCGTTCTCTCTCGTAGCTGTCGTATTCGTCATTTCTGTATCAGGGACTCTCGATGTCTGCTTTTATGAGCAATAACTATGCCAACGCAAACGGTAATGAATACCATGTTTCCCGCCTGTTAGCGGTGTCAATTGTCAGATAATAAGACAGAACGCAGGCGTGATTGAAGGAATGGTTGTAAATGAAAGTTAAGATTTATATCGCACGTCAAGGCTTAAATATAAGTCTCCCCGTAATACTATGGATTTATCGGCAACGCCCAACCGCCGCTTAACTGAACCAGAGATAAAACCAGAGGCCGAAAAATACGGCCATGGCTATCAGGAAGAGGGCTGCGCCGAGGTTCTGACCGGAAGTATCCTTCATATCGACCTCCCTACGCGTATCTATGTCGATTATATAATTTTTCCGGGGTCGGAATCAACAGGTTTTTTTCTCTATCGGATTGGCGGGATATTGAGATACTATCTATATGGATCGGAGGCTTGAATTTCTCTCTTCACCGCAAGATCCTTTTTCATCTTAAAACACTCGAGCTCGACGCCCTTCCGCTTCTCGATAACCGGACATTCGAGCTGAAAGCCGAGCCTTTCGAAAAGGGGTTTCGAGATCCGGCTCGCGTCGGTGGTGAGGTACTGGGCTCCCTTGGCCAGCGCATGGTCCTCGAGCTGCTTATATATCTCGGTCGCTATCCCCATCCTCGAGTATTCTTTAATGGTATAGAGAAAAGCGATGTGGTTTATGGGCTTAAGCTGTCCGAATGCGACCGGTGTATTCCCCGATTCCGCGACCAGCGTGAGCCCTTCTGCCAGCCTGTGCCTGATCTCTTCGATTTCATTTGCGTACGACGCCCAGACCTCGACCTCCTCGGGCGTGTATTCCCCGATCGCTATCTCCCTCACGGACTTATCATAAAGTCCGGCGATCCCTTCGGCGTCCTCGGGCTTATATCTCCGTATGTTGAGATCGCGCATTAAGTCATCCACCTCCACGTCCTTTAATCACTTCCGGGGCACGATGGGAGAAATTCTAGCTGTGTATGAAATCGAGTATGCCGAGCATGACAAATTGAACCCCGATGCAGATGAGGAGGAATCCCATAATGCGCGTCAGTATTGTGACCCCGTAATTACCAAGCAGTCTCTTGACGCCCCCCGCGATTCTTAAAAGGATAAATGTGATAGCCGCAACAACCAAGATCCCGAGGGATTCCGCTGCATATTCCATCCTCGAGCCCGCATTGGCGGCCATACCGACCGTCACCGCTATTGCGCCCGGCCCGCTCAGCATCGGCATGGCGATTGGGGTGAACGCGATATCTTCGTCTGCGGATTTTGCTCCGTCTCCCTGGAGCTGCGGGTCCCTTAGCTCGGGGTTCAGCATCCTGAACCCTATGTAAGTGATAATTATCCCGCCTGCTATGCGTATTCCGGGCAGGGAGATGCCGAAGAACTTCATTATCAGCACCCCGGCGATGAGGAACACGATCAGGATGGCGGCCATGTAGACGGAGGCAAGGAGTGCCTGTCTCCGCCTTTTGCCGTCGTCCATGTCCTTCGATAGGGATATGAACGTCACGGCGACGGAGAAAGGGTTCACTATGGGTAGGAGCGAGACGATCGTTCCGAGGAGTATCTGCGTGAAGTCGCTCACCCTACTATTTTACACTAAACCGCGGGGAGCCCGCTCCAGAATTCCGACTGCCTAGTGAGTATGCGCTCGGTCACTTCGGGGTCGGGCGCCATGCTCCAGTCGCCGTAGCCCCTCGACCCGCCGAGCATAATGCCGTCCGAGCGTGGAATCATGTATATGCCCGCGTTTTTTACGAGGGTGATGTAATCCACCTCCGGCTGTGGTATAAGCACGATGAGCTGCCCCTTCACCGGCTCGAGCTCGCGGTCTCCGAAGAGGAAATACGATCCTAATCCCGTGCAGTTCATAATGAGAGGCTCCCCCAATGTAAGGAGCTCTGCGGGCCCGCTGAAATTCCTCACGTATATCTTCCCGCCGTCCTTCCTGAAGTCGCTCATCAGGGCGTTCAGGTAAGTGGGCGAATCTATGAGCATCGTCCTGAGTGTGACGCACGAGGGCTCGTCGAAAGGGTACTGGCCGGGGACCAGTGTCGTGAGCTTGCCGTAGAGCTCGGGGAGTGCATGTATGGCGTCCGGCAGCTCGACAGGGTAGTCGCCGAAATAGAAATTATCCGCCACACTCACCCCGTAATAACTTCCAATGAGCTTCCGGAAATAACCGTACGAGAGCCTCGAAGCCCGGAGGAATTCGTTATAGAACCGGGGAGTTATATTATTCTCATCGAATACGGTGAAGGGTGACCACTGGCCCGCGGCCACGTTCGACGTCGTATCGGGCGGGAGGTCCTTCGCGTATATCGTGACGCTCAGGCCCATAAACTGCATGAGCCTGGCTGTCGCAAGCCCCACTGCGCCGCAGCCGATCACGGCGCAGCTCCTGTGTCCCAGAGGGAGCGCCTTCTCCGCGGCCAGGTGCGACGTCCCCCATGAAAGCGTAAGTCCGCCCCCGCCGTGCCCGTAGTTATGGACTATGTCTTTGTCTCCGAGCCTTTCATACCGCACCACGAATCCCGATGGGCGGAAGGGCCTGAGTCCCACGGCCTGCCTCACGATCCTGTCCTCGGACACCTTCACCAACGGAAAGTACCGGTACGGACTTACGGGGGGCTTGCTTACCTTTTTGGGGGCGCATGCGCCCGAAAGTGCGGCGGTGAGCAATCCCATTCCGGCAAGTTTTATCGCTTCTCTTCGGCTAATCCGATCGTTTCCCGGCATCCATTCCTCGACGGCAATTTCATATGTCCGCGGCGACCCTCCGCCTACTTAATACCCACGAAAGCGGCAAAGCAGGAGTTCTTGTGGAGTACGTCCATATGCCTGAATCCTACCTTCCTCATCAAATCCATCTGATACGTGAGGCTCCGGGGCGTGTCCTCTTTGTCGATGTAATCGAACACCTTCCCGCTGTAACCTGGGCCGCCCGTGGATTCGAGATACTCTCCGTATCTTCTCCACATCTCTTCCTGTACGCCTTCGTCCTCGTGGAACACCAGATCGCTTACGAAAAACGCGCCTCCGGGTTTGAGGAGGCCATATGTCTTCCCGAAGCAGCTTTCCCAGTCGGCGTCGTCCCGGAGGTGATGGAGCACGGCCGCCGCGACGATTATGTCATAATACGAGGAGGGCAGGGCGAGCTCCCTGAAATCCCCGTGGAATGTCGTGACCTTGCCGGCGTTCTCTTTAACTATGCGCTCCCTTGCGCGCTCGAGCATCGGGAGGCTCAGGTCTACGAGGTCGCAGTTTATACCGCCCTTCCTTCTCAGAATGGCTATTGTGTTGTTCCCGGCCCCGCACCCGATATCGAGCAGGTTCCGGGCGTCGGGCTTTATCCTGACAGCAAGCTCCGATATGAGGTCGAGCATGAGAGGGGCGTCGATCACCGCCTGCTGCCCGGTCCCGAGGTTCGAGAATCTCTCGACGTCCGCATCGAACCTCTCCTTTATTTCAGCGACTGTGGATTTTTTATCGGGAGGCGTTTTCATTGAGGTATTTTACCCGTGTACAAGCTCACTCCACTATGTATTCGATTTAACCCCCTGAAATAAATAACAATAATAATGGATATTGGCTTTACATTCCTTAATTTTTGGTGTAAGAATGTATATCAATTAATACTGCATTTTATTGAGTAAAGGAGGATAGATGAAAACTTTAATTGTAAGCATGATTCTTTTTATTTCATCCGCAGGTGTTTCCCTTGCAGCGCCTTTTGTTTATGTTGCGGATTCCGATGACAACAAAGTTCTTGTCGTGGATGCTGCAACCAATACCATTGTAGACACTATACCTGTCGGAAACGAACCAATAGGAACTGCCGTGAGCTCGAACGGCAGATTCGTATATATTGTGAATCTGGACGATGAAACATTATCGGTGATCAATGCACTAAATAACACGGTGATCGATACTGTACAGGTGGGCGGTGACGCGTTCGGGGTTGCGGCGAATCCGAACGGACAGTTCGTCTATGTCGCCAATGAAGCCGACGATTCTGTGACCGTGATCAGCACTCCCGATAATAACGTGGTTACGACGATTAACAATGTATGTAATCAACCCATAGGTCTCGCAGTTACACCTGATGGAAATTTCGTCTATATAGGATGCGCTGGTGACAGTAATGTCGCCGTCATACGCACTTCAGATAATACGCTGTTCGATTCCATACCGACATCTGCTTCTGCTACTCAGGGTGTGGCTGTTAGTCCGGACGGGCAATTTGTTTATTTTACGGGCGGTACTGATCTAATAATCGTCAGGACGTCCGACAACACGGAGATAAACGCGGTACCGGCAGGGCCGGGTCAGGAGGCTGTGGCGGTAACCCCGGATGGGCAATTTGTTTACGTTACGAGCGGAAGCGGGACGGTATCAGTTATAAGGACTTCCGATAATACGGTTGTAACGACGATACTCGTTGACGGCGCACCGTTCGGTATAGACATAACGCCCGACGGTCAGTTCGCCTACGTCATGACTCCTGGAAACGGAACGGTGACCGTTATAAGAACAGCCGCAAATACCATCAGTGACATTTTCCCCGCGGGGTTCAGGCCCCAATCCTTCGGAGAATTCATTTCGCCCGAGGAAATCGTAATTGCAAACCCGATACCGACTCTAGGGGAATGGGGATTCCTAGCTATGGTAATTGTCCTTGGAATAGCCGGCGCAGTCGTTTACAGGAGAAGGCTGGCATCGATATAGGCTCGACAGGCGGGTTCAATATCTCATAAGAGTCGCGTAAAGGCCGGATTCCGTGCTATTGATTAACGCTTTCCCTTACGGAGCGAGGCCTCAGGTTAGCCTTACCTGCCGAGAGGGCGAGCGCCATCGGTATGTGGATTACGCCGTGTATGATTTTTTCTTCTTCAGTGCGGACGAAGCCCAGGCTTTCGTAGAAGGGCACGGCGAAGCGTGAGGAGTGGACTGTAACTGTCTTGGGAGGGCGGCTCTCTGACTTGATCCTGTCGATCGCGGCCCTAAATAGCTCCTTCCCAATCCTTCTCCTGTGAAAAGCCTTGTCCACGAAGAGCATGGAGACGTGCCTCATCTCCCTTATCTCTATCATCCCGGCGATGGAACCCTGAGCCTCGGCTACGAGCACGAAGTGATTGCCATCCGAGCGTTTAATGAGCGCGCGGGGGTTCGAGTATCCGAAGAACTCCTCTATGCCTTCGTCCGGGAAATCCGGGGCTATGAATTCATTGAACGACCTCGCGACGAGATTCACAACCTCGACCTCCTCGCCCGGGTTTAGGGGCCTTACAATTAGCGGGATGTTCATGGAAGTAAAATGTAAATGAAAAGTTTCCG
>DATIET010000387.1:0-4386 GCA_035455615.1 Thermodesulfobacteriota bacterium | reverse complement strand
TTATCGACAATATTTCTTTTGAAGTGTACAGGGGCGAGATATTCGTCATACTGGGGGGCTCGGGCTGCGGAAAGAGCACACTTTTGAAACACATGATAGGCCTCTACAAGCCCGCCCGCGGGAATATAATAATAAAAGGGGAAGACATCACGAAGGCAGAGGGTCGGGACAGGATTGATCTTTTAAAGAAGATAGGGGTCGCATACCAGCTGGGGGCGTTATTCGGCTCCATGACCGTGCTCGAGAACGTGATGCTGCCCCTCGAGGAATACACGGACCTGAACAGGGACGCAAGGCACCTCATCGGCAGAATGAAGCTCGAGCTTGTCGGACTAGACGGCTCCGAGGAGAAGATGCCGTCCGAGCTGAGCGGCGGTATGATAAAGAGAGCGGCCCTCGCGAGGGCCATGGCTCTCGATCCCGAGGTGCTGTTCCTGGACGAGCCCTCGGCGGGCCTCGACCCTATAACTTCAGCCGAGCTCGACCAGCTCATAATACAGCTCTCGAGGAGCCTCGGCGTAACGTTTGTCGTCGTCACTCACGAGCTCAACAGCATTTACACCATTGCCGACAGGGTCATCATGCTCGACAAAAGCACCAAGAATATAATCGCCGCGGGGGACCCCGAGTATTTGAGGGATAATTCGACGATACCGGTGGTTCAAAAGTTTTTCAGGAGGCAGACCGACGAGCAGCTCGGCGCGCAAAATCAGAGGTGAGGGAAAATAGAATATGAGCCAGAAGCCCAATTTCTTCAAAATAGGATTGTTCGTAATGCTGGCGCTCCTGATTCTCGCGGGGGCGATAATACTGTTCGGAGGCGGCAAATTCTTCGAGGAAAAGGTCACGATAGAGACCTACTTCGACCAGTCGGTCCAGGGGCTCTCGGTCGGAGCCTCCCTCGAATTCCAGGGCGTCCAGATCGGGAACGTGAGTTACATCGGCTTCGCCTTCAACGAGTACAAGACCAACCGGGAATACGTCCTCGTCAGGGCGCAGATATACCCCAATAAAGTCGCTGGAAAGGGGAAGGGCCGGCTCTACGAAACAGACAAAGAGCGGGCCGAAGGCTATCAGAATATGGTGAAGAAAGGCCTGAGACTCCAGCTCGCCTCCCAGGGTATTACGGGGATCGCGTTCTTAAACGCGGTCTATCTCGACCCCGCCCGCTATCCCGCTCTGGAACACGAATGGAAGCCCGAGTACCAGTACATACCCTCCGCGCCCGGGACCATCACACAGATCACGGAAACGATCGAGGAACTCTCGGAGAGCATAGACAATATCGACTTTAAACAGATATCCGAGGAAATAGAAAAACTGGTCGTATCCCTGAACAAGGCAGTGGAGGATGCAAAGGTAGGAGAGCTGAGCAAGGACCTTAGCAAGCTCATAGAGAGCCTCAACAGCGCGACTACGGAGCTGAACTCGATCCTCAAAAGCAACGAGGCGAAAGAAACGCTCGCCAATGTCACCGCCATTACCTCCGACCTCAAAAACACGCTCAATAGGACTGACCGCCTGCTCTCGAGCAGGGAGCACAGCGTGAAATTGACTCTGGAGAATATCGAGCGGATTTCGGAAGACCTGAGGGAATTTATGGAGACACTGAAGAAGTATCCGTCATGGGTTCTTTTCGGGAACCCGCCGCCGCACATCGAAGAGGAGGGGAAACCTGAATGAAATCAAATAACTTTGCCGGAATCTCCTGGCTTGCATTATTAATGATCGTCATCTCAGGCTGCTCCGGCCTCAGCAAAAGCTATCCGGAAAGGTCGTACTTTATGTTCGAAGTCCCGCCCGTGGCGCAAAAACCCGCGCCTGTAAAGGGGGCGATCGCCGAAGTCTCACGGTTCAGCGTCTCTCCGGGCAGCGAAGGGAAGGAGTTCATCTACAGGACCGGAGATGTGAGCTATGAATCGGATTTTTACAACCAGTTCTTCAGACCGCCGGGCGCTATGCTTACCGAAATAACAATACGCTGGCTCGAGAGTACGGGGCTTTTCCAGGACGTGCTGAGCACCGTGACGCAGGCGGGCGCTAACTATTTCATCGAGGCCAATGTCGTCCAGCTTTACGGCGACTACAGGACCTCGCCCAAAGCCGTGATGGAGATACAATTCCTGCTCCTGAAATATACTACCGACAGCAGCTACGACGACAACACGAAGATAGTTTTCGGGAAGAACTACAGTTCCGAGATACCTATCGCATCGGCTGCCCCCGGGGACCTGATGCAGGGCTGGAATACCGCTCTCGGTGAGATATTGAACTCCTTTCTCGAAGATCTGAGAAATAACGTCAACTGACCGCACAGCGCCTGATTCAGGGGGGGGGTCCGCGGTACCGGCAAATAAGGTCCCGGACCGGAATATGAGGTAGGAAACAGTTATTATGGGATAGAGTTGATTTTTCAATGTCAAAAGAAATATAATTATAGGACATTTTAAGCTGTCGGGAGACAATAATGCGCCGCGTCATACTCGCTATAGTACTCGTTATCGTTCTGGCTTTATTCGGACTGCCTTACTGGTTCGGTATCCAGACGGAGAAGACCTATAACGATATCGTGAATAAGTATTCGGAAACGGGCAGCGTATCGGTCGTCGAAAAAAGCTACGAGAAGGGCTGGCTGAATTCTAAAGCAAAAACCACTTTCGTCATCAAGAACGGCGACGCCGAGCTGATCAAGCTCGAAGAAAGCGATACGATCTACCACGGACCGTTTCCGCTTCAGGCTGTGCTGAGCGGGCGGGCGGGCCTCGCGCCGGTCATGGCCGTTATAGATTCGACAGTGGTCCCGATGCCCGTCGGGGAATCCGAGTATTCGGACATTATAAAAAAGATACCGCCTGCAAATCTGCTTACCAGACTCTCTCTCGACGGCGGAGGCATAACGGACATCACCATGCCCGGCATAGAAACGGAAGAGGGCAGTCAGGGAGAAAAGCTCAAATGGGAAGGGCTGACAGGGGACGTAAGGTTCGGCCCCGAATTTAAAGACGTGGATACCGGATTAAAATCGCCCGGCCTGCATATTGCAGGAAAGGACAGCGACATAACGATAACCGCACTCGAAGCGGAGTCGAAAATAAAATACGTCGGGCCCGAAAATAAATACCCGGTCGGGGACATCAATTTTACGGTCGGGGAAATCGCAGTCAAATCGAAGGATGAAAACAGCGGTGAGTACGATAGTTTCTCCATATCCGGCATCGGGCTTACCGGCACTTCGGCCGAGTCCGGAGGCATCCTCGACAGCACTCACAGTCTCGGGTTCAAGGAGCTCGCCGCGGGGGGCAGCAAATACGGCCCGGGCGGATACGAGCTCGCGATAAGGAATATAGATATGGCTTCATGGATACAGATACAGGAGCTCCTCAAAAAGAATCAGAACGCTCCCCAAACGGAGGAGCAGAGGGCGGTATTCATGACGGAGCTGATGAAGATAGTTCCCGGCCTGATCAAAAAATCCCCGGAGATCGAGCTCACGAAATTAACCATAAAGACATCCGAAGGGAGCCTCGACGGCCACCTGAAGATCTCGGTCGACGGGTCCAATATGGATAACCCGGAGCTTGCGTCGAACCCTCTCTTTTTAGTTACGGCGATCAAGGCGCAGGCGAAGCTGTCCGTGACAAAGCCGCTCCTGGAGACGGTTATTACCGACTACAAGCGGGAAGAGATAACGGAAGATTTCAGAAAAGCCAACGACGAGATACCGCCCGACGAAGAGATCGCCGAAATGGCGAAAGAAGAAATGGGCGACGAGATTAAGGGTCTCATGGATCAGGGCGTTATCACCGAGACCGATGAAAATTACGAGCTAAACGCGAGCTACGAGATGGGGCAGATAACGCTCAACGGGCAGCCGCTCGATATGCAGTCGCTGATCGGCGACTAGCCCTTCGCTACTCCGAACTTCTTTTCAAGCTCCCTGTACCTTGGAACGTCGATTATCTCCTCGAAGTCTTTAAACGAGAGCATGTCCCCGTACCCGGCCGTAGTCCCGTTCTCCCTGAGATACGCGAAGCAGGACTCAATAGCCTTCGTTGCCGAGAATAGGGCAGCCAGAGGGAACACGGCTATCTTGAACCCGAGCTCTCCGAGCTCCCGGGCAGTGAGAATCGGCGTCTTCCCGCCCTCGACCATATTGGCAAAGAGAGGCACTCCGGGAAAAGCGGCGGCGATCTCCTTAAGCTCCTCCAGGGACTCGGGCGCTTCTATGAATACCACGTCGGCCCCCGCCTCGTAATACGCTCTGCCCCTCTTTATCGCATCCGCAAGACCATTAGGCGCCCGCGAATCGGTGCGGCCGATTATGACGAGCCCGCTCCCGCCCCGCGCCTCCACAGCAGCGCGTATCTTCTCCACGTGCTCCTCCAT
>DATIET010000386.1:0-9609 GCA_035455615.1 Thermodesulfobacteriota bacterium | reverse complement strand
CTCTGAGCATGGGCGGGCAAGCACAGGAAAGCATTGGATAATATAAATATTAAGAACAGGAAAGCGGGATTTCCGAGACTACCGTTTACCATTCATCGCCTCCGATCTAATTCACAATTTTCATGCAACAGTATTATACTATCAGAACAAACGTATTCCGCCTGCCGCGGTGTTGCCTTCATTTGTCGCCCCATTATCGGAATCCGTCACACCAGTTTATGACAAGTTTTGTCAAAATAGTGCAAAATATTTGTCCATTTTGCGGATTAACCCTATTCCGGCACAATTAGAGAATGAATATTATGCTATTACAAGAGCAAGTTGCAGCATATTCGGGCATTTGGCACACTCATTGCATAATATAATTAGTGAGTATTTATGAAATTAACGGTAATTGAATCGGAGCAGTTTCAGGCCTGACATAGATGTGAAGATTTGTAGGATAATTCTTTAGATTTGCCAAAAGCGGCCATAACATATTCCCCATCCTCTAAAGGGTGAATCTTTGAAGAAATTCACAGGTTCACCCTTATTTTTTGCCAGGCAGGCATCGACTATTCTGAAGAACCTCTTTATTTCGACCGGTTCTTTGAGAGGACATCCATCATTTCCGAGTGGATGCCGCTATTGGAGGCCAGTATCTCCCTGACGTAGATACTGTATTCGTCCCCGGTGAAGTTCGTTACCCTGCCCCCCGCCTCTTCGACGATCAGCGCACCGGCCGCCGTATCCCAGGGGTTGAGGCCGAGCTCCCAGAATCCGTCGAACCTGCCGCATGCTACGTAGCACAGGTCGAGCGCCGCCGAACCATCCCTCCTTACCGCCCTCGCTCTCCAGATGAAGTCGCCGAAGTGCCTGATATTCTCCTCGACCATTCGGGCGTCATCGTGGACAAAACCCGTGACGAGGTGGCTCTCGTCGAGCTTGTCCGAACGCGACACGCATATAGGCTCCCCGTTCATAAATGCCCCTTGCCCCAATTCCGCCGAGAACATCTCGTCCTTTACCGGGTCATAAACGAGACCCGCCTTCACTGCGCCCTCGATCTCGAGAGCTATTGATATAGAAAAGAAGGGATAGCCGTGCGCGTAATTCGTAGTGCCGTCGAGCGGGTCTATTATCCAGACGTATTCCGAGCTCGTCGAACGCCTGCCCGACTCCTCGGCGAAAACGTCGTGTGACGGGAAGGTCCTCTTTATAGAGTCGATGATGATGTCCTCGGACAGCTTGTCGACTTCGGTCACGAGGCTGTTTTTACCCTTGAACGTAATTTCTTTTACCTTCCCCAGATTCGCCTTCAATACCTCTCCCGCTTCTCTCGCGGCCTTTTCAGCGACATTTATATATAACAAGACCGACTCCTGACGAGGGACATCCGATAAGAAACGTACCCGGAAACCGGCATGCAGTCATACGTTCCCCGCTCCGACATAGATATTATTGAAGAATGAATGACAAGCCCGAGAGTAAGATCATTCAGCCGGTGCTTCGGGGATTATTATCCATCCCAGTATATAAACCAGCAGCGCGGTACCCACCGTGAACAGAGCGACCAGCGCAAACACGAGCCTGATGATAGTAGGGTCGACCGAATACATCTCTCCCAGCCCCCCGCAGATACCGGCTATCATCCTGTCGGTCCTCGACCTGTGTAATTTTTTTACTTCTTCTGCCATCATGGACCCCCAGTTTCGAATATAAAGCAGTATACCTAAATATAACACCCGGCTTAT
This sequence comes from Thermodesulfobacteriota bacterium, assembly GCA_035455615.1. Classification (GTDB taxonomy): domain Bacteria; phylum Desulfobacterota_D; class UBA1144; order Nemesobacterales; family UBA2774; genus 2-12-FULL-53-21. The sequence continues at coordinate 7,876 of DATIET010000386.1, read as the reverse complement.
CGATTTTACTCAATCTTAGCGAGACGGCCGATTACCCGAATTCAATCTTTTTAATTTATATACCGCTTGCCGACTTGTGAACAAACACATAAACCGTATTTTCAGCCCAATTGTTTATCACGGCTTCTTAGCTATAATAAAAAACCGAGCTTGGGCATTAAAACAGGAGCTCGGCCCGCAAGAACCGTAAGAAAACGACAGGAGACTTTAAGATGAGCGATACACTCAAGCCCGGAATGAAATTCGAATTCGATTTTGAGATACCGGAATCGAAAACCGTCCCCTACATATATCCCGAGTCTGAAGAATTCCAGATGATGCCCAAAGTCTTCTCTACCGGGTTCATGATAGGCTTGATCGAATGGGCGTGCGTGAGGTTCGTGAACGACCACATCGACTGGCCTAAGGAGCAGTCGGTAGGCATAGACGTAAGGCTCAACCACACTGCGGCTACACCGCCGGGATTGACTGTGAACGTGAAGGGGGAGCTTACGGAAGTGGACGGCAGGAAGCTCACGTTTTCCATCGTCGCCCACGACGGCGTCGACTTGATATCCGAAGGGACCCACCAGAGGTACATAGTGGACGCCGAGAGGTTTATAGCCAAGGTCGAGAAGAAGGCAAAACCGCAGTAATGGAGAGACGAAGGACTCCCGCACCATGAGTATGAGTGAGAACATATCCGGGGTCAGGGCTCTGACCTTCGACGTCTTCGGCACGGTCGTCGACTGGAGGTCCTCGATAATCCGGGAATGCAGCCTGCTGGGCAGATCAAAGGGCATCGACAGAGACTGGGAGAAGTTCGCGGACTCGTGGCGCGGAGGCTACGCCCCGGCGATGAACATGGTGCGCACGGGGGAGCTCCCGTGGACGAGCATAGATACTCTTCACAGGATGGTGCTCGACAGGCTGCTCATTGAGCACGGCATCGAAGGGCTCTCCGAGGGCGAGAAAGACTATCTCAACAGGGCATGGCACAGGCTCGAGCCCTGGCCGGATTCGCTTGAAGGTCTCGAATGGATAAGGAAACGGTTCATCACAGCTACTCGTTCAAACGGCAATGTCTCGCTCCTGGTAGATATGGCGAAGCACGCGGGGATCACATGGGACTGCGTTCTCTCCTCGGAGCTGTCGGGGCATTACAAGCCCGACAGGGAGGTCTATATGACTGCAGCGGGGCTGCTCGGCCTCGATCCTCCGAATATCATGATGGTTGCCGCGCATACGGACGACCTCCTTGCGGCGCAAGCAGTCGGCTTTAAGACGGCTTTCGTATCGAGACCGCTCGAATTCGGCCCTTCGGGCAGGGCGGAAGAAACCGGCGGTATGGCGTTTGACATTATCGCGCAGGATTTCCTCGACCTCGCGGGAAAACTCGGCGCCTGAGCACAGGTTCATCTATTCGAAAGTCTGTATTTCATATAGACCCGCATATATCCCGTTCTTGGATATCAGATCGGCGTGGGTCCCATATTCGACGAGCCTGCCGTTATCGAACACGGCGATCGAGTCGAACCCGCTTATCGACGGCACCCTGCTCGATATGGCAAGGAGCGTCCTCCCCTTCATCTCTTTCCTCAGATTTCTGAGCACAAGGCTCTCGGTCTTTAGGTCGAGCGAGGAGAATACGTCGTCCAGTATCAGGACGCTCGGCTTTAGCAGGACCGCCCTCGCGAGCGCGATCCTCTGCCTCTGTCCTCCGGAAAGACTGAGTCCACGCTCGCCGACACGTGCGTCGAACCCCCCCGGGAAGTCCATTATCTCATCGTATATTTCCGCGACCCTCGCGGCGTTCTCTATATCCGATTGGGTCAGATCGGGATTCATGAACGAAATGTTGTCCCTCACTGTGCCGCTGAAAACAGTCGTCTCCTGGGGGACATAGACTATGCCCTCCCTGAGGGAGTCCCTCGTTATCTTTCTGACATCGACGCCGTCGACGAACATGGTATTCTCGGGCGGATCCTCCACCCTCGTGAGGAGCTGGAAGACCGTGCTTTTACCGGAGCCCGTAGCGCCCGTGAACCCGACGGCCATTCCGGCGGGTATTTTTAGCGATACGTTTTTGAGGGCCCTTTTGCCGTTATAAGAAAAGCTCAGGTCTTTCAACTCGATCGTGCCTTCGATAATCATATCGGCAGCCCCCGGCTCAACCGGGGGCTGCGGCCTGACGAGCAGTATGTCGTTTATCCTGTTGAGGGAAGCGTTCCCCCTTTTGATAATATCGACGGCCCAGCCCATGGCCATCATGGGCCAGGCGAGCATCGTCAGGTAGAGGAGCACCGCGGCGAAGTCCCCGAGGGTGATATTCAGTGTAATGGTGTCTATGCCTCCGAGCCATAGAAAAATCACGGTCGCAAGGGCGGCGAGGTAGGTAATTACCGGCTGGTACACGCCCCAGATCTTTATCAGGCGGAGGTTCCTGTCGAGATAAGCCGCGCTCGAAGACTCGAAGTCTTTTACCTCTTCGCCCTCCCTCACGTAAGCCTTCACGACCTTTATCCCCGATATCGAGGCTCTTGCGCTCTCCGTAAGTCCGGAGAACGAGTCCTGCACCTTCTGGAATCTCTGCTCTATCATCCTGCCGAACTTCAGGATCAGAAAGCCCAGTATGGGGAAAGGAATAAACGCATACAGTGTGAGCTGCGGGGATATGTACAGCATCGCGCCGAAGATAAAAACCAGGAGAAAGATACCGTCGTAGGCTATGAGAACCCCGAGCCCGCAGGCGAACTTCAGCGTCTCGATGTCGTTTACCGTGTGAGCCATCAGGTCCCCCACCTTCCTCTGCGAGAAGAAGTCGAAGTGCAGGCTCTGGAGGTGCGAGAAGAACTCGTTCCTGAGCGACTGCTCTATCCTGCGCGCTGCGCCCATAATGAAATATCTCCAGAAGAACCTGAATACGGACATGGCGACGGCTATCAGGAGAAGGATCAGGCCGTATTTAGATATATCGCCCAATCCCGCGCCTTCGATTGTCAGCGCATCGACGACTCTTTCGATGATCAAGGGTATGGAAAGCTGGCAGAGGTCCACGAGGGAAAGCGCCAGGAGACCCGCGAGAAAAGAATATTTATATTTCCGGAGCAGAGAAAAAAGGGTCTTCTTTTTCATTCATCAAGATCGTGCACGGGACACGGAATATAGTTAAACGCAAGCCCCCCGAAGAACTTAGTATACCTGACGGGGAACCCCCGACCCTCAAGAGATTCCGGAGAAGGTCCGCCGCCCGGGGTGCGGTCGATATCGTCTGTTTCCGAACGACCACGCCGCCCGTCTAATGGAACGCAGGGGTCAGACCTTCACATAAGCGCAGCCGCCGGCGCTCATGGATAGACGCTGCAGAATTCCGCCGATTCGGGAAAGACGGCCTGTTACTGCGCCGATTTGATACCCGGCCCCGACTGACCCGAACTCAAAAGCTTCCCGTCAGGAGAATACTGCGCCCAGAACCAGTTTATATCCTTCGGATCGTTCCCGCCCAGGTTTATCATCGCGGATATCGATTGAAGCTGGTCCTGGTCGTCGTACTTCTCCTTAACGATAATCGAGCCCGGAGGAAGGGACTTGGATTTTTGCTCGATTGTCGCGTAGGCGAGTTCGTTTACATAGGTTTTCGTATAGGTTTTCTTTTTATCGGCGTCCTCGCTGAGAGCGCCGGGACCCGGCATCTCTTTCCACTGCTGATATTGCTCCGTATTAATCAGGGTCCACAGCTCGGTCGCTATCTCTTCGGGGGCTTTCTTGTTGAGCTCCGCCACCTGGGTCTGGTGCATTTCCTCGCTCTTCTCGACCGCACCCTCTACTGCCTCCTCGGCCTTCTCCCCCACACCCTCCGCCTGCTCAGTTGTCGCAGTATCGTTTCCGGTATCGGATTTATCTTCGGATTTTTCGCACCCGGCATAGATTAAACCAAAAGCGAGCAGCAGTAATAAAAGCAAATTCGAAGCCCTCATGAAATCCTCCGTCCTTTTTTGAGTGATAATTCTATCATCCTGAATTTGAAAAATCCAAAATTTATCCGACGTCAGGGAGGTGTGCGAATGTACCCGGCCCCCCCGGCAGGGATTAACCGGACGGGACCGGAAGGAGACCGAAAGATCACCGAAAGATCACCGAAAGTACACCGGATTTGCCATTTTACAGACGGGAAACCGATATCAAAAAAACCTGAAAAAAACTACTTGACAAAAATTTTGAGATATACTAATATCTCAATGACTGACTAGTCAGTTCAGCAACGGGTGACGGGTTAAACATGGCCCGGGTGATGGGTTAAATATGGCAAAAACACGTAAATCGATCAAAGAGCAATCCCACGCGCGCAGGGGCCAGATCCCGAAAAGCGCCCGTAAGGAAGAAATCATAAGAGCCGCCGCCAAGCTCTTTTCGCAGAAGAGCTATCACGACGTAACGATGGATGATATCGCGGAGAAAGTAGGCGTCGCGAAAGGGACAATATACCTCTATTTCGACTCCAAAGAAAAGCTCTATTTAGAAATAATGGAGGAGACTTACGAAGAAATCGAATCGATACTGGAGAAGGAAACGGCCAAGAGCGACCCGGCCCCGGTGAAGCTCAAGAAGGTACTCGGACTCATCTTTAAATTCTACCTTCAGAACCTGGACGTACTCCGTATCCTGAGCAGGGACGAGACTCACCTCATCAGAGAGCACTACGAGTTTACAGAGCACTGGCGGCTCAGAAGGATCAAGCTCTATGAGAAGATACTCGAGAAAGGAATAAACGAAGGGTCTTTCAGGCCCTCAAATACCGAGCTAACGGCCCTCATCATCTTCGGGCTCGTCAGGTCGGTGATGTTTTATTACAAGAGCGAAAAAAGCGCGGAAAGTATCGCGGAAGAGGTATTTTCTATGATTTCCGAGGGAATCCTGGCCCCCGGTTACGAAAAGGCCGAAGCCGCGAGGATGTAGAAGTAGGCATTCACAAATCATTCATCAACAAGGAGGTATTACAAATGGCAGTCTCATATCCATTCAGCTCTAAGATCAGCCATTTCGTTCCACCGAAGCAGTGGGCCAGCATGAGGGTCGCCCGGGAGCTGGAGAAAACGACCGGGCAGAAGATAATCCATTTCGAAAAAGGAGACTATCAGGGTCCGGATTTCTATACGCCGGATCACGTTCTGGAAGCTACCGTACAGGCACTCAAGGACGGTTACGTCAGATACGATCCGGGACCCGGCCTTCCCGAGCTAAGGGAAGCCATAGCCGCAGAGATGACTCGGGAGGGGAGAAAGACAAAACCGGAAGAAGTTATCGTAACCGCCGGCGCAAAGCACGCACTCACCATGTCGCTACTCACGTTCCTCGAAGAGGGGGACGAGGTTATATTCCCGAACCCCGGTTATCCGCCCGACGAGGTATGGGCTAAGTACGTAAGGGCGAAGATCAACCATACCCCCCTTACCAAGCCCGACTGGCAGTTCGACATGGAAAAGCTCGAAGCCATGATCACGCCGAAAACGAAGCTCCTTATTATAAACACTCCGCAGAGACCGAACGGACACCTCGTAGAGAACCCCGAAGAGATCGCCGAGCTTTGCTTTAAATTCCCGAATTTGATGGTCATATCGGACGAGATCTTCTCGCACGTTACGTACGACAAACCGCACAAGACGATATCCGCCGTGCCCGGAATGGCCGAGAGGACGATCGTCATCGATACATTCTCCAAGACGTACGCCATGACAGGCTGGAGGATAGGCTGGGCAGTCGCTCCAGTGCCGGTGATCGACAAGCTGTCGATATTCCTCCAGGACTCGATCACGAACGTCGCCGCGTTCATACAAAAAGCCGCATACGCCGCGATGGCGGGCCCCCAGGACTGGACGATAGAGAAGAGGGAGCTCCTCAAGAAGAAGAGAGACAGGATGGTCGCAGGGCTAAACTCAATACCCGGCGTCCAGTGCGACACACCGGACGGGGCGTTCTACGCGTTTCCCGATATAACGGGCACCGGATTGACCTCGCAGGAATTCACCGACAGGCTAGTCGAGACGGCCGGCGTTGCAGTAGTCGCGGGGACCGCGTTCGGGAGCCAGGGTGAAGGCTACGTTAGGGTCACCTACGCATGCGCGGACGAGGACATAGACGAAGGCATAAGAAGGATAAAGAAAGCGAATCTGAAAAAGACCGCTTAACCCAGAATCAACGGAGACGGGCTTTCATCTCCCGCTATATCGAGACTCCTGAGGGCGCGGGGGATAAAAGCTTGTCTCCGTCTTTATTTCAATTCACCGCAATCACAAATTATTATTGCAAATCGTCATTAAATTGATAAAACTACAATAATATGAAACCGACTCCCGGAAAACCCGCGAAGAACCGGCTGGTTAAATCCTTTTTAATCCTGCTGGTCCTGATCATATCGGGCGCAGTTGCGGTCGCATGTTACAAAGCGCCTGTGACGGGGAGGTCCCAATTCATAATCCTCTCACAGTCGGAAGAGAACCAGATGGGGGTCGCTGCCTTTCAGGAGGTGCTCAAGGAGGAGAAGGTTTCGACAAACGCGCAGTACAACGAGGCCGTAACCAGGGTAGGCACGCGGATAGTGGGCGTGGCCGATACGCCCCAGTACAACTGGGACTTCAAGGTGCTGAATGACGATGAGCAGATAAACGCCTTCGCGCTTCCGGGCGGGAAGGTCGGCGTATATACCGGCATCCTGCCGGTCGCTGTAAACGATGCGGGCCTGGCGACGGTAATGGCCCACGAAGTCGCGCACGTCGCGGCGCGCCACGGCGGGGAGCGCGTTTCCACTGACGTGCTCGCCCAGATAGGCGCAGTCGGAGTGAGCGCCGCGCTCGGCGGGAGCGACCCCTGGGTGTCGGAGGCAATAATGCAGGCTTACGGCATAGGGGTAACAGTAGGGGGTATACTGCCCTTCAGCAGGACGCAGGAGGCCGAAGCCGACCACATCGGGCTGATATACATGGCCAAGGCGGGGTATGACCCTAGGGAGGCGATTGCGTTCTGGGAGAGGATGGACGCGGCTGTGAAAGGGAAGCCCCAGCCCCCCGAATTCCTCTCAACGCACCCGGGCTACGGGACCAGAATAAACAACCTCAAGAAATGGCTGCCCCAGGCGCTGCCCTATTACGAGCAGTCTCAGAAAGCACCTAATAACGCTATAACGAAGTAGTCCCCCGCCGGATACGCCCGGTGTATATTATTACACTGCGGCATATCATGATCCCGATAAAACAATGACGAATAGCGAGCGGATAAGAAAGTTTTACCAGGCGCTGCATAAAAAATTCGGCCCCCAGGGCTGGTGGCCCGGGGAGAGCGCGTTAGAGTGCATACTTGGAGCTATACTCACGCAAAACACTTCGTGGAAGAATGTGGAGAAGGCGATCGACAACCTTAAACGTGAGAACCTGATCTCGGTTGAAGACCTGAGCCTCATTAAAGCAGATGAATTAGCCGAACTAATACGTCCTTCGGGATACTACAATCAGAAAGCGCTCAAAATAAAGAACTTTATATCCTTCCTCGTGGATGAATTCTCGGGCAGTCTCGACAGTATGTTCGCGACAGAAAAGCCACACCTTAGAAAGAAGCTCCTCTCCATAAAGGGCATCGGCCCCGAGACCGCCGACAGTATCATGCTCTACGCGGGGGGGATACCCGTGTTCGTCGTGGACGCATACACGTGGAGAGTGCTTCACAGGCACGGACTCGTGCCCGAACAAACTTCGTATGATGAAATTCAGGAGATTTTTACGGATTCGCTTGCTGATGACGCGGGCATGTTCAACGAATATCACGCGCTGCTGGTGAAGCTTGCGAAGGAGCATTGTAAGAAACGTGACCCTATATGCTCGGGATGCCCCTTGGAATATGATCCGCA
>DATIET010000385.1:0-3837 GCA_035455615.1 Thermodesulfobacteriota bacterium | reverse complement strand
GAGGACGGGCTCGAAAGGGACGACGTGATCGTAGGCGCGCCCGGGGCGAACAGCGATACGGGCTCCGTGTTCCTATATTCCGGCGAAGAGCTCGAGACCGCTTTTAGAGACGGCACCGTTCCCCCCGTCGAAACCGTATTTAACGGCCTGAACCCCGGAGACCTCTTCGGTACCGAGATAAGCGTATTCCCGTTCCTCACGCCTGAATTGTTAGAGCAGCAGAGGAACACCGCCATCGTGCTCGAATATAAAGTCAGCAACGCTGATTTCGGAGTAGGAGCCCCCGGAGTTCCGAACGGGGCGGTTTACGTATTTTTCGGACAGGACAATTTCCCCGCCGCGGTTTCCGCCGGTGAAGCGGACATCACTCTCACCGGGCAGGACGGCGATACCGCCTTCGGAAGCGTTGTCGAAGTGCTCGAAGACGTAAACGGCGACCAGCAAGACGATTTCGGGGTCGGCGGTGCGGGCTTTATAAACCTCTATTATTGATACCGCTATCCATGGCGGGTGCGGGGTTCTTACTCGTATCTGAGCGCCTCGATCGGGTCGAGCTTCGAGGCCTTCCTGGCAGGATAGATCCCGAAAAAAATGCCGATCAGCGCGGCGAAGCAGAACGAGACCAGTATAGATTCAGGCGATATTACGCTCTTCCATCCGGTAAACGAAGACCCTATCCTGGACCCCAGCACCCCTGCCGCAATGCCTATCACGCCGCCCGTGAGGGAGAGCAGCACGGCCTCTATCAGGAACTGCATCATAATGTCCTTTCCTTTGGCCCCGACCGCCATCCTTATCCCGATCTCTTTCGTCCTCTCTCCAACCGATACGAGCATGATGTTCATTATCCCGATACCGCCCACGACGAGCGAGATCGAAGCTATGCTCCCAAGGAGCACGGTCATGATGTTGGAGATGGCGAATATCCTGTCTATGACGCCCATCTGGGATTTTATATAGAAGTTGTCTTCTTCGTTCTTGTCGAGCTTGTGCCTTTCCCTGAGCACGAGTTTTATCAGTGATTCGGCGGCGGGTATGTCTCCGGGCGACCCGACCGATACGGATATCGACTCCAGCGTGTCCGTGCCGAGTATCCTCTTCTGGAACGTCGTATAAGGGATGAGCGCCACGTCGTCCTGGTCCCTCCCGCCGCTCGTCTGCCCTAGAGTGCCCATCACGCCTATCACCCTGAACGAATCCTTCCCGATCCTGACCGTAAGCCCGACCGGGTCCCTGTATCCGAAGAGGTTCGATACGACCGTTCTGCCGAGTACACAGACATTCTCGGTCTTGGCTACGTCTTCATTATTGAAGAAGACCCCCGCGTCGGGGTACCAGTCGTTTATGAATACGAAATCGGGGCTCGTCCCGACGACCACCGTGAACCAGTTCCTGTTCCCCCACACCACCTGCTCGGGGGCGTCTATCATGGGCGAGACGTACTCCACTACATCGAGCTTCCTTATGGCGTCCGCATCGTCCGAGGTGAGGTTTATAGCGTTTTCCTGCACCCCCACGCCCCTTTTCCCGGGGCTGATGAACAGGGATTTCCCGCCCAGGCTCGTAAGCTGCTCCTCGATCATCCTGTTCGCCCCCTGGGTCAGGGAGACGAGTGATATTACTGCCGCGACGCCTATGATGATACCGAGCGTCGTGAGTATCGACCTTACCTTGTTCGACCGTATGGCCCTCGAAGAGACCTTGAGCGCTGCCAGGAAATTCATGTCTCTACCGTTCGCGCGGCTCTCACGCCCCTGCCGTCTTTACTCTTTTCATCGGTTATGGAGCCGTCCTTGAATACTATTGTGCGCTCGGCGTTCTCCGCAATATCGTGCTCGTGCGTGATTATGATGATAGTCTTGCCCTGATCGTTCAATGATCTGAATATCTCCATTATTTCACTGCTCATGACGGTGTCGAGGTTCCCGGTGGGCTCGTCTGCCAGTATTATGCTCGGGTCGTTTACTATGGCGCGCGCTATGGCCACACGCTGCTGCTGGCCGCCCGAGAGCTGTGAGGGGTAGTGTTTCTCCCTTCCCCCGAGCCCGACTTTCGAGAGCGCATCGTATGCGAGCCTGACTCTCGTCCGCGAGGGCGTGCCATTGTATATCATCGGCAGCTCCACGTTCTCGGCGGCGGTCGTCCTCGCAAGGAGATTGAAGCTCTGGAACACGAAACCGATCTTCCTGTTCCTTATGTCGGCGAGTGAGTCCTTGTCCATCTCGGAGACCTTGCTGCCGTCGAGGTAGTAGTTCCCGCTCGTAGGCTTGTCGAGGCACCCGATGATATTCATGAACGTGCTTTTCCCGGAGCCCGAGGCCCCCATTATCGATACGAACTCCCCTTCCTTTATATCGATGGAAACGCCCCTCAGCGCGTGGACCTCCGTGTCGCCGAGCCTATAGACCTTGTGTATGTCTTTCGTGACGATGACGTTCCCGCCCATCCGTCAGAATCTCCTCGGCTGGGGCAGGTAGGACGAGCCGCCGTTAGATTTGGAGCCTGCGACGGCCTCCACGATCACCTTCTGTCCTTCCTTGAGACCCCCGTCCAGTATCTCGGTGTAAATGTCGTCGCTGACCCCGGTCTTCACGGGGAGCGCTCCGATCTGGCCGTTCCTGAGGGTTATCCATACGTACGAATTATCCGAAAGCTCGTCGGGTCTCTCCTTTATATCGGCCGAAGAAGGCGGGATGAACCTGAGCGCCGCTGTCGGCACCCTGAGCACGTCCTTCTTGTCGGCTACGACTATCTTCACCTCGGCCGTCATGCCGGGTTTTAATTTCCGGTCTTCGTTCCCGGTCTCTACCACTACGTTATACGTGACGACGTTGTTCGTAATTATGGGTTCGTTCCTCACCTGCGATACCGTCCCCTCGAACGTCTCGCCGGGATAGGCGTCCACCTTGAAATAGGCTTTCTGGTCCGGGACGAGCTTCCCTATGTCGGCTTCGCTCACCTTCGTGTCGATCTTCATCTCCGTGAGGTCGTTAGATATTACGAAGAGGGCCTTCCCGCCGGGCGTGACGGATTCTCCGGCGTTTATGCTCCTCGAAAGCACTATGCCGTCTATGGGGGACCTGACCACGGTATTATCCAGATTGGTTTTGGCGATCTCGAGCGCGACCTTCGACTGGTCGAAAGCCGCGAGCGCGGCTGAATATTTCGACTGCGAGTCGTCGAACTCCTCTTTGGGAATAAGCCTTTTTTCGTAGAGCTCCTTGTTCGCCTTGTAAAGAGAGCTAGCGATGCCGAAGTCCGCCTCCGCCTTCTTCATGCTGGCTTCGGCCCTCTTGAGCTCGATCTTAAGGGGCCCGGGGTCGATCTCCAGAAGCGGATCCCCTTTCTTCACCCCGGAGTTGAAGTCGGCGTTAATATTGCTTACCGTGCCCTGCACCTGGGAGCCGACTCCGATTGTCGTGAGCGGGTTCAGCGTACCCGTCGCCGTAATGAGGGATATCACGTCGTCCCTGTCGGCCTCGGCAGTCCTATAGGTGATGCGGGAATCGTTCCCCCCGAGGAACCTGGGCACCACGAAGATACCCAGCAGCACTATTACGATCAGTCCCGCGACCGTCTTCTTATTTATCCACTTCATCCGTTCCGCCTATGGCGCGATCGAGTCTCGCGGCCGTGATATTATAATTGTAAATAGACTGCATGTATGCCGCTTTGCTCGAAGAGTAGATGGCTTCCGCCTCCGCGAGCTCGAGCTCGGAGGCCCTCTCGAGCCTGTATCTTTCCTGCGCCAGGATGAAGCTCCTCTCGGCCGATATCCTCGTCTTCTCCGTTATCCGTATGTTCTCTTCCGCAAGCTCGAGGTCGAGTCTTAGCTGT
>DATIET010000384.1:0-2594 GCA_035455615.1 Thermodesulfobacteriota bacterium | reverse complement strand
CTCTTTGAAGAGGTTGATCCCTCCGAGCGGTATTACGATGCAGGACCTGCCGCCGCTGAGCTCCGTTATTCTCAGATATTTGCCCTTGTGATTTTCTTTCACGTCGAAGAAAAAACGCTTCGACACTATGTCGACATGCTTGCTTGCATGTTCCTTCTCGTCTTTCTCAAGTCTGTCCATTATCTGTCTACCTCCGCCTCTTTCCCGCTCGTTTTGGGGGGAATTCGATGTTGTGGTGTATTTAGGGTAGGAAATAATAACTCTTGGTTTTACAAAAATCAAGTTAATAGTTTAAAATACTTTTGTGTATAATTCCTGAGCTTTATGTGCAGAAAAGGGGGCTCTAAAAGTGGCTGAAAACATCAGGTTCGGCATAACGGCGCCCGTCCCCGGAGAATCGGTCGAGGGGCTGATCAGGTTCGCGAAAACCGCCGAGGACGCCGGGTTCGACACACTCTGGTTCCCGGACCATATCGTCTTCATGGCCAATAGAATCACCCCTGAGGTCTGGTCTGTGGTGACCGCCGCGGCCATGAAAACAGGGAAAATAAAAATGGGCACGGTCGGCGACGCGCACAGGATGCACCCCGCGGTATTCGCTCACAGGCTTGCGACAGTGGACAGGATTTCGAACGGAAGGATTTTCGTCTGCGTCGGGTACGGGGAAAAGATGAACCTCGATCCCTACGGCATAACGTGGGACAAGCCCCTCACCCGCGTCGAGGAATCGATCAAAATTATGCGCGCGCTCTGGAGCGGGGAGCCCGTAAATTTCGACGGCGAAATATACAAACTCAAGGACGCGGAGCTCAGGATAGAGCCCGTGAATGATAAGCGGGTCCCGATATACGTTGCCGCCACGGGGCCGAGGGCCCTAGGGATCGCGGGAAAATACGGTGACGGATGGGTGACGAACGCCATGCCGCCCAGGCTCTTCGCCGAGAAAGCCCGCGCGGTCGGGGAAGGGGCGCGGGGGAGAGAGGACGGTTCGGCGGGCCCCGAGAAGATGCTCTATATATTCACTTCCGTTGCGGGGAGCAAGGACGAGGCCTACAAGTCTCTCGAGCCCGTCAAGCACGCGCTGATATGGCCCGAGCTCCTCTTGCAGGCCGGATACGATATCAAGATCGACGACGAATACAAGGGACTCGAATACACGAAAATCATGCCCAACGATACCGGGATGCTGAAGCGTTTCAGGGAGATGGGCGATAAATATTACTCACGCGAAATCGTATTCGATTTCGTAGCGGCGGGCTCGGTGAGGGACGTAATAGGGAGACTTGAAGAGTATGCCGACACGGGCGTCGAGCACTTCATATTGAGGGACTTCAGCCAGGATAGAGAAGCGTCGATGAATGCAATATCCGGTGAAATAATCCCGTATTTCAGAAGATGATCGATGGCAATATTCCCTGCGCGCGGTTGGAGATGTATCCTGAAAGCTTCAGTGCCTGATCCTGGATAGCTGGGCGGCGAAGCTCCTGTAAGGGTCCTGATGTTCGGGGCCGAAATAGACCCTCCTCATGTAATCGAGCGCGCCCGAATAGAATTCGAACTCCCTCGACAGCTTGCTGAACATGATGGGGTTCCCTTCGCCCCTCTCGAGGTCGAGCTGTGATACGACGAAGTAGGACTTCATCCCCTCGTTCAGATAGTAGCGGAGGTATGAGCCCCTGTTCACGTGGTCTCTGAATATGCCGCTCATGAACAGCGCGAAATCCCCCACGTACTTCCTCACTTCCCTCTCATAACCGGAGTTGTCGGCCTGAGTGTTTTTGCTTTCGAGCAGGATTTCCACGATAGTCTGGATCTTCTTACCTTCGGAGTCGTGGAGTTTATAGAGGCTCTCGGTCCGGGCGAACTCGGTCAGCATGTCGATCAGGTATCCGGCCGCGTCCCTGTCCTTTTCCTTGCCGAGGTCGAGGAAGCTCATGTGGACGAGGTTCCCGAAGAACGATTTTATGGAAGCAGAGTTGATTTTGCTGATCGTCATCGCGTGTTCTACACCCGTGCCGTTACTTTGAGTATACTACAAATTTAGCAAATGATTCGGCAGGATGTCAACCGGTAATTTAAACAGCCTGTGAAAATGGATATAAAATCGCCGGGCTCAGGCGTATCCCTGTCCGCAATCGGCTCCGAGAATAGATAATCGATATTTAAAAGGAAACTCAAATGGCAAGGATAAAGATGGAATTCCCGGGGGACCCGGCGTTTTCAACCGTAATCGACCTGAGAATAAGCGATATAAACTACGGCGGGCATCTCGGGCATGACTCTATACTCTCCCTCACGCACGAGGCGAGGGTCAGGTTCTTCAGACATTTCGGTTTCTCCGAGCTCGATGTGGACGGGCCCGGGATCATATTGTCCGACGTCGCGATCGTCTATAAATCGGAGAGCTTCTACGGTGAGACCATGACCGTGGAGGTCGCGGTGTGCGATTTCGTCAAGTACGGCTGCGACCTCGTTTACAGGTTGAGCGAAAAAGGGTCGGGGAGGGAGGTAGCGCTCGCCAAGACCGGGATCGTGTTCATGGATTACGCCGAGCGCAAGGTAGTCCAGGTGCCCGATAAGTTCAAGAAGCTTTT
>DATIET010000383.1:0-8063 GCA_035455615.1 Thermodesulfobacteriota bacterium | reverse complement strand
ATGAATGAAACCAAGATAAGGAATGTCAATAGAAACGTATGTCTGTTCAGTAATTTAACCATGATCCTATCCTCCATAGTAGTTGGTTAATGGTTAAAAATAATCGGTAGAACAATACTTTGTTCTATAATAACTGAAAATACTTGATTTTTACATAGGCATTGTAAAGGCGGATAGAAATAGACGCTGTTTTGAGGCTTGGTTTTTAATTACACTATTCCTTTGCCTCCTTTGCCGTGATTTTGGGTTAATTGCAGGCAGGTCATGTTGATATGGGCATAAAAGCGGGCATTCTCGGGGCTACGGGCTACACCGGTGCGGAGCTTCTGAGGCTTCTGTCGGGCCATCCCGGCTTAAGCCTGGAGTGGCTTACATCCGAGAAGTTCGCGGATAAAAAGATAGACGAGGTGTTCCCTCATCTCAGGGGTTTTTCGGATCTCGAATGCAGAAGCATATCGGGGCTGAAAGACCTGAGTAAGGTGGATGTGGCCTTCTCCTGCCTCCCTCACGGCTCTTCCATGCACTTTACGGCGAGGCTCCTCGATGCGGGAGTCCGCGTCATAGATTTAAGCGCCGATTTCAGGTTCGGGAATCCCGCAGTATACGAAAGGATTTTCGGCGGCCGGCATAAATATAAGACCCTGATCGATGAGGCCGTCTACGGGATTCCTGAAATCTTCAGGGATGAAATAAGAAACTCGCGGCTCGTCGCGAACCCTGGATGCTTCGCCACGGGGGTCATACTCGGGCTCTACCCCCTTATATCGGAGGGCCTCATAGATGTGAGCTCCATAGTCGCCGACGCCAAGGCGGGGGCGTCAGGCGGGGGACGCGCCCCGTCACTACCGCACCATTTCCCGGAATCGAACGAGAACGTAAGGGTCAACGTATCCGCCTCTGACAGCCAGGGGCCCGAGATGGAGGAGGTCCTCTCCCGTTTTTCCCCCGGAGGTGTCGGCATCGGATTCATGTCCCATACGCTTTCCATAAACAGGGGCATATTGACGACGATATTTTCACGGCTTAAGGAAACTGCCGCGCCCGAATTTATTTCCGGAGTATACGGGAAGCATTACGGCGCCGAGCCGTTCGTCAAGTTGTACGCGCCCGATAAATACCCCGAGATCAAGGACGTAAAGTATACGAACGTCTGCGGGATCGGATTCCGCGTGAAGCAAGACAGGCTTATTGCCGTCTCAGCCCTCGACAACCTCGTGAAAGGGGCCTCGGGGCAGGCTGTGCAGAATATGAATATAATGTTCGGTTTTGAGGAAACCCGATCGCTCGGCGGTTCGGGAATTTATCCATAGCGGGGTTTACCTTATATGAATACGCTGTCGGGCCTCTTTTTAGAAGCGGCCGGGAAATTCTCATCCCGCACTGCCGTCATCGAAGGCGGCTTAAGCGTCACGTATGGAGAGCTTGCCCGCAGCGCCCTGGGTTTCGCGTCATATCTCTACTCCCGAGGGGTAAGGAAGGGGGACAGGGTCGCGATATTCCTTCCCAACTCCATCGAGTTCGTCACAGCGGTGTTCGGCGTTTCTTTATCGGGCGCCGTGTCCGTACCTGTCAACAGCTCGTTCAAGACGGACGAGGTCGGTTTTTATCTGCAGCATTCGGGTGCGATGCTCCTTGTGACTGGGGACGAATTGATAAACACGGCCGAAGAGGCATCGTCCGGGAGAGGTATCAAGGTCGTCTCGATGAGGGGGGAAAAGGCTTCCTGGAAATTCCCCGGAAATCACCCGGAAGGGGCCGTAGCGGCCGATGTCGGGCCCGGGGACGAGGCGATTTATCTCTACTCGACCGGCTCCACCGGTAAACCCAAAAGGGTGGCCAGGACCCACTACAACCTCTCCGCCCTCGCCGACAACCACACGGAAACCGTTGGCTGGACTGAAGATGACCGGGTCCTCTTCGTCGTCCCCATTTCGCACACCTACGGCTTCGGAAACTTTATAAGCGCCGTCAAGTCGGGGGCCGCTGTAGTCGTTTCCGGCGAGTTTAACCGGAACGGGGTCCTTGATTTACTGGAAAAGGAGCGCATAACGGCCTTCCCTTCGGTCCCCGTCATGCTCGACGTCCTCTCGAAGACGTACACCGACGGGCCTAAGGATCTATCGTCCCTGAAACTGGTTATTTCGGCGGGAGCCCCGCTTCAGGAGCGCACGTTTTTCAAATTCCACGAGAGGTTTTCCGTCTATCCGAGGCAGCTCTACGGATCGACCGAGACGGGTGTCATATCGATCAACCTCTCCGGCGACGATGAAATAGCGGAGCGTTTTAATTCGGTAGGGAGGCCCGTGAAGAACGTATCGGTGAAGGTCTTCGGCGAAGACGGCCGGGAGTCGGACGCGGGCGAGTCGGGCGAGCTTGCGGTCAGGAGCCCCTCCATGGCGGCCGGGTATTACGGGCTTCCCGAAGAAACGGCGAGGGTGTTCAGGGACGGGTTCTACTTCACGGGCGATTTGGGAATGATAGACGAGGCGGGGTATATATACATAAATGGCCGTAAGAAGCTTCTCATCAACGTGGGAGGGTTCAAGGTCGACCCCGGAGAGGTGGAGAACCTCCTCTCGCAGCACCCGGACATTGCCGAGGCGGCGGTATTGGGGGTAACGGACGGCCTCGGGAACGAGCGGGTGAAGGCGGTAATAGTCGCACGGCGGCCGATGGATGTAAAAGACGTCCACGGATTCTGCATGGAGAGGATAGCCGAATACAAGGTCCCCTCTCTCGTCGAATTCCGCCGCGAGCTTCCCAGGAGCCCGACTGGTAAAATATTGAGAGAGCAGCTAAAGTGAATTTATAGAGCGAAGCCCTGAATGAGCGATGCTATAAAGTCGAGAGTGAAAAAAGTTCTGGCCGGGAATTTTCTGAAAGATATCGACTTTCGGGAATTGGGCGACGGCGCTCCTCTCATCGACTACGGAGTGGGCGTCGATTCCGTATCCAGGCTCGAGTTCCTGGTCGCTCTCGAAGAAGAGTTCGGTGTAAGGCTCGACGAAGGCGAGATACCCCCTGATTTTTTCGAAACAGTCGATAGTATTTCCGATTACATCTCACGGAGGGTTCCGTGAGGTTATGACGCCTAGTTAGTCAGGCCCTTTTCCTTCAGATATCTCTCGAATGAGTTAATGAATTCTTTTCTCACCCGCTCGCTCGCCCTCCCGATGGGCTCGATCACCGTTTTTTCGTAAAGCTCGAAAGCGGTCTCCTCGAGCTTCGTATCGGCTGTCGTCCTCGCAAGCCTCAGCACCGCGATCGAGTTATAGAATATCGCCTTGAACAGCGACCTCCGCGCATCGTTGAACTTGAATTCCTCGAGCGACTTCTGGGCTTCGAGCAGTGCGTAGTACCCTACTCCGAAGAATAGAGTAAGCAGCTTTTTGGCTTCTTCGGGGGACATCCCTTCTATCAGGTAAACGAGGGGAGCCTCTACAATCGATTCGAGCTCCTTCTCGCTGCTGATTATGTTGGCGAGCTCTTTAACCTTCTCGTCATCGGCGTTGTTTAAAAGGTCCTTTAACGCCCCCTGGACGTATTCGAGCGCGAAGCTGTCCCTGATTTCCCCGAGCGTGAGTCCCTCTGATTTCATAGCTTTAATATGTGCGAGCTTGTCGAGGGTGGCTTCGGGGAAGACCAGGCGTGTCTTCGTCACCCCAGCCTCCGTGTATTTCTTTCTCTTGGGTTTCGGTATGAGTCCCAGTCTCGAGCATGACTTGATCGTCTTCTCAGGGTCGGCTCCGAGGTCGATTTTTCTTTTTTTCGCTTCCCTTATGATTTCTTCGAGTGAAATTTCAGCCATACCATGATATTAAGCAGTATCTAAAGCCTTTGTCAATCGGTTTTTTATTGGCTTTCGGTCGGTTATGCCGGGATTTCCCGGTGACCCGCAGCTCATATTTATCAATTATTTCCCGGTGCTCTGCTTGCATCTAAAATACCGGCTTATCGTCCGCCCATCGCCCGATTTGATTGATTTTGCTCGGGATTTGGTTTATTACTTTCCTATGGCGAAGAGCACCCTCGTTTTATATGAGCCCTTAAACGCCCTCATGGATAAAAGTTATTACTGGGACGAATACGTACGGTTCTACGAGCAGTATTGGGGGGGGCCGACTTCCCCCTTCGGAGTGTGGTTCGGGAACGAATACGAGTCCTTCGTCAACGCGTTATCCGAGAACCTCGGCATGGCTAAAGAAGAGATCGATCACTGCTTCTTTACGAAGGACGAAGAAGGTAAATACTACGTCGCTCCCTTCGGGTCGAAGGCGAATTTATTTTTCTGCGAGAATTTCATCCCCGTCGAATGGTTCGTGCCGTTTACCGAAGAGGACAGGCGGACCCTCTATACGCACTGGGGCTTCAACGCGCTTCATTACGACACGCGTGTCCATACCGCGATAGACAGACTGGACAATGCCGCGGAGATCGTCTCCGGTTTAGTGAACCTGCGTCCCGCGGACCTCGACCCTTCCGCCTACATGTATCTCACCGATGATCTGTCCAAAGGCCTGGCCGAGCTCAAAACGTGGCTCTCGGGTTTCGACCCGAGCGGATTCCTCGTATTAAACTACGGCGAGATATGCTCAGTCATCAATCCCTACAGCCTCGAGCGCGAGCGCTCCGTCGAGGAGACCTGGAGATGCCTCCGCATGCTGAAAGATGGGAATTACGGCGAAGCGGACAGCTCGCTCAGGGCCCTGATGCAGAAGTGGGACGATATAAGGAAATACGCTTCCGGAAACCTGGATGATTCCACTCTTCAGTGAACGTCCTGCAAATTAAGCTCGTATAAAATCCTGCACTGAGTCTATCCGGCAAATTCCCTGCCGCCTCTCTAATAATTCTCTCACGAATGGTTCTCGGCCCTGGTTCGTATAAATAATTACGAGCTAAAAAGGCAAATCCGGGATATCCCCGGAAATTCGGCTGCAGGGCGTCTCATAATCAAGGTTTTCTTCAATGATCTGTTCGGGTTATATATCGAGAATTTGAATCTGAAACCAAATGCCGTTCGTAATGGTTTATAGATACAAGATCGAGCGAATGGAGATGCATCCGGCAGCCGCCCGAGTGCATCTTAAATAGAAGGAGGCTCAAAATGTTCAAAAAGCCTGAATTTGCAGACGTATTCGATGATTTCGCGGTCAGTCACGCGGAATCTTCTATAGTTGAGAGCTTCGACCAGGATGAATTGGAAGACGTCGAGGTGTTTTTCGATGAGGAGGCGCCGCTTACAGAGGTATCAGTAGAGACTATTACCGATACGGAAAAAACAGTCGGGGAAGAGGAAATAAGTCAGGACTTAAGGCTCGTAAACGCTTATTTCAAAGAAGTGAGCACTGAGGCTCTCCTTGCGCCGCACGAAGAGGCGCATGTAGCTGCGAAAATAAAATGCTGCGAGGACAGAGCGAAGGCCGCGCGCAAAAAGATCGAAAAGGTAGTTGGGAAAAGACTCGGTGAAGATATCGCGGCTATCCATTTCGAGGTTAAAAATTTCATCGAGACGAAGAACGGAAAAATCACTGCTGAAAATAAGATTAAACATGCGGCTCAGGAGAGCGGGCTCCTTCTCCTCGTCAAGCTCTACGAGGCATACGTCACGAAGGGGTATCAGCTGAGGAACAGGTTTATTAAAGCCAACCTGAGACTCGTCGCGAGCATGGCGAAGAGGTACGTCGGCAGGGGCGTACCGTTTCTGGATCTGATTCAGGAGGGGAACCTCGGATTGATAAAAGCCGTCGAACGGTTCGATCACACGAAAGGTTACAGGTTCTCGACCTACGCCTGCTGGTGGATCAATCAGGCGATGACGAGGGGGATTTTCAACCAGACCAGGACTGTGAAGATGCCCGCGTATCTACTGGAGAAGGCGGGTAAGGTAAGGCACGTGAAGAGGATCCTGACGAAGGATTACGAGAGAGAGCCCTATGCCGAGGAAATAGCCGAGAAAGCGCAGATGAGCGTCGAGAACGTGAAAAGGATCCTCGATTCGAGCGCGAACAAGGTAGTGAGGCTCGATACACCCGTGTGGAACGGGGAGAAAGTGACGTACATGGACTTTATGGAAGATTCGAACTCGCTCGAAGTCGACAGCGTTATAGCCGAGATATCCATACCCAACAATATAAACGACGCCCTCCTGATGCTGTCCCTGAGGGAGAGAGAGGTCGTAAAGATGAGGTTCGGTATCGGTTATGACGGCCCTTATACCCTCGACGAGATAGGCCGGAAGTTCAGGTTGACGAGAGAGAGGATAAGGCAGATAGAAAAAAAGGCCCTCGACAGGATAAGGAGATCGAAATCCGCACCTGTCCTGAGGAGCCTGATGGAAGTATATAACTGACAGTAACGGGGCCGGCCCGTAGACCACGAGGCCTGCCTTAAAAAAATCGAAGATAGGTCGATCGGGGTGCGCCCGGGCTAATCCTGGCCGCACCCCTTTTTCTTTCTTCCCGGTCTGGATTCCCCGTCCCGACGTGTGTATTATCGATTTATCCGCCGATACATGAACGCAGAAAATATTTCTAAGGTAATACGCATATTAAAAAAGGAGTCCCCCGGGTGGAGTGTCCCTGCGGTAACGCTCGAGGCCGAGACCTCGCGCGATCCCTTCAGGGTCCTCATATCCACAGTGCTGAGCCTGAGGACGAAGGACGAGACCACCGCGGAGGCATCGAGGAGGTTGTTCGCCCTGGCCGATAATCCCGGGGACATGCTCGGCTTGAGCGAGAAAGAGATTGCTGAGGCTATATATCCTGTCGGGTTTTACAGGACCAAGGCGAAGAACATCCGCGGTATCTGCCGCGAGCTGATAGATAAATACCGCTCGCGGGTCCCCGACGATCTGGAAGAGCTCCTTCGTCTGAGAGGCGTCGGAAGAAAGACCGCGAACCTCGTGCTTACGCTCGGCTACGGGAAGCACGGCATATGCGTCGACACCCACGTTCACAGGATTTCGAACAGGCTCGGATACGTCCGAACCCGGAACCCTTTTGAGACCGAAATGGCGCTCAGGAAAAAGCTCCCGAAGAGACACTGGATAGACTACAACAGCCTGCTCGTGGCGTTCGGACAGTACCTCTGCCGTCCGGTATCGCCCAGGTGCAGCGTCTGCCCGGTCGTAATGTACTGCGACAGGACCGGGGTCGGGAAGAGCCGCTGAAATCTACAGCCGGTGTTAGCTTTAATTATCTTTTAATTCCCGAACCGATTGTGACCAACAGTTCTGAGCAAGCGTAAGAACTGGTCGCTACCGGCTGATTACTAGCGTGTAACTATACTTGGCATGAGGCACTTCTATACAAATATGCAATCGGTCGCACAAAGCTGATTAAAATACACTTCATTATCCCGGCAACTTAGCAATACAAGCCAAAAAGAATCGGGAATCCAGCCTTTGTTTGTCATTGCGAGCCGAAGGCGCGGCAATCTCGTTTTTTTCTCTCTTCCCGACATTACAGAATTTGCGTTAAGAAAATCGCGTGTTTAAGCGTGAAAATCTTTCAGCTTCCCATTTGAAAGATTTTAGCTTAAACATAAGATTTTTAGCACAATTCTGTAGTCGGATGATTTTTGCTTCTTTGTATCCAGACAAAGAAGAAAATAATATTGTCTTTGCCTTTTCTTTCTCTTCGTCATTCGCGGCTGGAAGCCGCTCCTACAGATTCTAGGATCCAAGTATTTGTAAGAGCTGCATCTTGTCACGATACAAAACCCGTTCGTCCTGCTTGTCCGGCGTAGCTTTGGAAACCCTGTCGAAGGACGGATTCTGCATCCTGCATCCTGTAACTCGGTGGGCCCACATAATGCTCGACACAGTCTAGGAGGATTTCTAGGAGGGGGCCGCCCCCCCAAGTTTGACTATCCCGCTATCTCAAATATAATTCTTTCACCTCTTAAACAGCTCATTTGTCCTTATATCCGGGAGGTTTTACGGTTTGGAAACAGTCGTATTTTACATCTTTGCGGCCCTCGCGGTTGCCGGGGCCCTTCTGGTCATTACGCACAAAAACCCGGTATCGAGCGCGCTCTCCCTGGTACTGACCCTATTCTCT
>DATIET010000382.1:0-2875 GCA_035455615.1 Thermodesulfobacteriota bacterium | reverse complement strand
TTGTAAGTCGACCCCCCGAGGGCGAGGCCCAGTATCTGGTGTCCCAGACAGATGCCGAATATCGGTTTCTTCCCTATGAGTGTCCTCACGCTCTCGACCGCATAAGCCACAGCCGCCGGGTCGCCGGGGCCGTTCGAGAGGAAAATTCCGTCGGGCTTCATCGAGAGTATTTCGTGCGGCGGTGTTCTCGAAGGGGCGACCGTCACCTCGCAGCCGTGGTCGACTAACTTTCGGAGTATGTTTTGTTTAAGACCGTAGTCGTAAGCGACCACCCTGAAGCGTTTTTTCTCTCCGGACAGTGTATCTGAGGCCGGTCTCCAGGCCCCCGTCCCCTCACTCCATTTATAAGGGTTATCGCAGCTCACTTCCGTTACAAGGTCTATTCCCACTATCCCCTGTGAGGCGCGCACCTTCCTGAGAAGCTTTTGAGGGTCGGATTCCGTCGTCGATATTACTGCCTTCTGGGCCCCCTTCGAGCGTATGAGCCTGGTCAGGGACCTCGTGTCGACCCCCTCGATCCCCACGACCCCGTTATCCGAGAGGTACTTCCCGAGGCTGCCGCGGGAACGCCAGTTCGAGGGCTCTTTCCAATATTCTTTAACGATGAAGGCCCTTAAGAAAGGCTTTCTCGATTCGACGTCCTCGGGGTTGACCCCGTAATTCCCTATCTCGGGGTAGGTCATGGCAACGATCTGACCGTTGTAGGAGGGGTCTGTGAGTATTTCCTGGTATCCGGTTATCGAGGTGTTGAATACCACCTCCCCGTAAGCTTCACCCTCTCTGCCGAAGCTGAAACCCTCAAAAACAGTACCGTCTTCGATTACCAGAGTCGCTTTTTTCATGAATTTGGTTGGAAAATACATACTAAAAATGCCTGTGTCAAACTTTTGACTGTATATTTATATGTAATGGGGGTTAGATGCGGTACTCATCGGGGTGATGGGTAGTGGACGACCTCCCGTTTAATCTGAAAATGCCGAACGTATGAGATTAGGTAAAAATCACTGCTTGGATGGGACAGCAGCATCATGGATAATTGATAATATGGAAATGGCTAAAAAAATCTCACATGATACGGTGAGAAACACCGGAGAAAAAATCCTTATCGTAGACGATGAGGATGCGATAAGGAGTCTCTTCGTCGAGGCGCTCGAAGAGCTCGGCTACAGGTGCGATGTCGCCGCGAACGGTCTCGAGGCGCTCGAGAAGTTCTACAGGGTAAAGGACTATGACGTCGTCCTCCTCGATATACAGATGCCGAAGTTAAACGGCATAGAAACGCTTAAAAAGCTGAAAAATTACTCGCCCGACCTCTCGATAATAATGGTTTCAGCGTCTCGCGATATAGAGAACGTAAGGGCCGCCTTGAAGGAGGGGGCCTATGATTACGTCTTCAAGCCTTTCCACGTGACGGACGTCGATATGGTGATAAGGCGGGCGATCGAGCGCTCGAATCTCATAAAAGCGAATAAGGATTACCAGAAAAATCTCGAGAAGAAGGTCATTCAGCAGACGGAAGAGCTGGTGAGGGCGTATTCAGGCACTCTCGAGGCGATGATCCTGGCACTCGACCTGAGGGAGCATGAAACGGGTTATCACTCCTACAGGGTTACCGAGTACGCGATCAATCTCGGAAAGCATATGAACCTGAGCGAAGAGGAGCTCTCGGTGATAGCGAAAGGCGCTCTGTTGCACGATATAGGAAAGATCGGCGTGCCCGATCATATTCTCCTCAAGCCCGACAAGCTCACGGAAGAGGAATGGGAGCATATGAGGAAGCACGCGCAATTCGGCTACGACCTCCTTAAAAGGATAGATTTCCTGGAGGCATCGGCGAAGATAGTCCATACGCACCACGAGAGGTATGACGGGCAGGGTTATCCGTCCGGGCTTTCCGGGGACGAGATACCGTTAGGCGCGAGGATATTCTCGGTGGTGGACGCACTAGATGCGATGACGTCGCGGAGGACCTACAGGAAAGCCATACCTTTCGAGGAAGCGGTACAGAAGATATCCGAAGCTTCGGGAACACAGTTCGACCCCGAAGTGATCGAAGTGTTCGCGACAATTCCTGTCGAGGAATGGAAGAGCATCAAAAGGCGCATCGCCGGCTCTAGCTCGGAGTATCTGAAACAGCTCATGTTCGAATTGAGCAAGTATAAAATCTGATCTATACCACAAAGCCCCTGCTGAAACCCATAACATAACGGGCTATTCTACTTCGAAAGCTCAGCCGTCAATATCTCGTTCACAACCTTCGGGTTCGCCTTACCCTGAGTCGCTTTCATCACCTTGCCGACGAAGAAGCCGATGAGCTTCTCGTCTCCGGCTTTATATCTCGAAATCTCCCCGGGATGATCTTTCAGGATGCCGGATATGATATTTTCGAGCTCGCCCCTGTCCGATATCTGCTTGATCCCTTTATCCTCGACGATCTCCTTTGCCGTCCTGCCTGTCGAAACCATTTCCTGAAAGACGTCCTTGGCGATCTTCCCGCTTATAGTTCCGTCGTCGATCAGCATGAGTAGCCCGGCGAGGCTTAGGGGGCTGACGGGCATCTCCCCGGGTTCTTCCTCGTCCTTCATCTCCCGCATGACCTCGGTCATTATCCAGTTGCTCACCGCTTTCGGGTTGTCGTAAGTGCCGAGGCATTCCTCGAAATAGTCGGCGATCTCTTTCGACGCCGTAAGCACGGACGCGTCATACTCGGGGAGCTTATATTCTTCCGTAAATCGCATAAGTCTCTGATCAGGCAATTCGGGGAGAGACGCACGAAGTTCTTCGATTTTCTCCTTCTCTATAACGACCGGCAGCAGGTCGGGGTCGGGGAAATACCTGTAGTCTTGCGCTTCCTCTTTCGTCCTCATCGAAAATG
>DATIET010000381.1:0-2223 GCA_035455615.1 Thermodesulfobacteriota bacterium | reverse complement strand
CCTGGTCCCCCGACGGCCATTACATCGCGTTCAGCTCGACGCGGAGCGGGGCCAAGGACTTGTACATCATGTATATGAACGGTGAGAACCAGAGACGCCTTAGCCAGGGCGGAGGCAAAACCTATCCCACATGGTGCAGGGGACAGTAAGGCGATTACAATTCTTCGCTCCGGATACATTATAACGACGTCACTCAGCGGGTGAATTATTGAGACTCTTTATTGCCGCGCTCCTGCCTGATGAGATAAGGGCTCGGATGGACGAGTATATCGGGGCCTTGAGGTCCCGGAGCGGGGGCGTCAAGTGGGAACAGAGAGAGAAGCTCCACGTCACTCTCAAGTTCCTGGGCAGCGTCGAGGATTCGAAGGTGCCCGATGTGTCTTCCATAATAGACGGCCTCGTCAGAAATTATTCCCCGTTCGAAACGGATATCACCGGCTATGGCGGGTTCCCTGACATGAGATACCCCCGGATTCTATATATAGGGTTATCCGAAAACCCGGAGCTTTCATCGCTTCAGGGCAGGATCGACGAAGCGCTCGAGCCCCTCGGATTCCCTAGAGAGACGCGAGGGTTCCTCCCGCACGTGACCATCGGCAGGATCAAGAGCAGGCTCAGGATAATTGAACCCTTCCCGATACCCGAAAAATGTAAGTTCACGATAGATGAGATAGCCGTAGTCAAGAGCGAGACCAGGAGGGACGGCTCGGTCTACACCCCTCTCCATATATTCCGTCTCCGCTGACACACACACAATGTGTGTTCTAAGATCCTAACGTATCTCATCCACCCAATCCGGCGACGAACCCCAACCCGTTCGTACTGAGCTTGTCGAAGTATGAACGGGTTACTTACCCGTAGGTCCGCGGTAACTTACCGCCCGCTCGTCCTGAGCGAAGTCGAAGGTCGAAGGATGCAAATAGTCCAACTTGGCAAGATTGCCGGATGGGATAAAATCATGGGGGGAGATTTAGCGAGGTGGTGGATTTCGACATAACCGGTCCTATCGAAACCCATGATGAACTCGAATAAAGTCCTGATCATTCTAATTGCATGGCTCCTCGCGGCCCTCATCGCCGGGGCGTCGGGCCTCTTCACGACCCTTGTCCCCCCGTTCCCCCAGGCCGTACTCCTGGGACTAGTGATCGTCCTGCTGCTCGCTTTCGCGTTCTCAGCGGGCTTCAGAGACTGGTGCCTTTCCGTCGAAGTCAGGGCGCTCGTGCTCTTCCACGTTGTCCGATTCGTCGGCGTATATTTCCTGATTCTTTATTCACAAGGCAGGCTTCCCTATGATTTCGCGGTACGGGGCGGATGGGGAGATATAGCGGCCGCCGCGGGTGTCGTAATTCTAGTCTTATTCGTTAAGCCTGCGGGGAAGACTGGATGGGCTCTCTATCTTCTATGGAACGTGCTCGGTTTCATCGATATCCTGTACGTCTTCGTGACCGCGGCCAGGCTCGCGTTCTCGGAGCCGGGCTCGATGGACGAGCTATTGAGGCTTCCGCTTAACCTACTCCTGACTTTCGTCGTGCCGATAATCATATTCACGCACATAGTGATTTTTACAAGACTGTTCAGAAGCGCGAAACGCGGTTATCAACTTATCTGATTCGGTTTTGTAATTTCACCTCGCTCCGCGTCCTGCCATCCAATTCAATATTTTCACGCTTGTATTCAAGCCCCGAATCCGTAAGGTTAATTCAATGGACGGCGACAATAAATTCGGCGGGTTCCCGGAAGAAGCGTTTAATTTTTTAAGGGACCTCGAACTCAACAACAATAGAGAGTGGTTCGAATCCAACCGTAGCGTTTACGAAAACCGCGTGCTCAGGCCCGCCCAGGAATTCGTCGTTGGAATGGGGGAGCGGCTCAAATCCATATCCCCGCGGGTATCGGCTATCCCCCTGATCGATAAATCGATATTCCGGATTTACAGAGACACGAGGTTTTCCACGGACAAAACTCCCTATAAGACTCACATCGGCCTCCTCTTTTGGGAAGGCCCGAGGAAGAAGCTCGAGAACCCGAACTATTACGTCCAGCTCAATAAATCCTCGATCTTCGTAGGTGCGGGTGAATACCGTTTCCCCGCCGATCTTCTGAGCACGTACAGGGACTCCGTGGTACACCCGAAACGGGGCGCGGAGCTCAAAAGGATTTTGGACCGGATAACCGTGAACCCGTCGTATAAAATAGGCGGCCGGCATTATAAGAGGGTGCCGA
>DATIET010000380.1:0-3643 GCA_035455615.1 Thermodesulfobacteriota bacterium | reverse complement strand
GGCGGTCCCGCGCTCGGGAGACGGTATCTTGGCCAGCTCGTCCGCCAGGCGGGTAAGGTACGCATCGGTGGGCAGGGCGGCCGCCCTTAAGGCGGTATCACGCAGATGATACGGAATAACGATTTCCCGCCTTACGCCCGGACTCATCGAATACGCGTGTACGTGCCTCCGCCTCGGCGCGTCTGTCGTTGAGAACATGCCGAAGCCTCCCCCCGCCCACGGGCTTAGTCCGTAATTATGAGCCAGATAGAGCTGCGTTAACGCGACTGCCGTCAGCAGCAGCACTGGAATATAGCAGAGACACGCCTTCGAACGCAGGTATTTAATCATTGTCCCCGGCCGGCGACCGTTTGCCTGTAAATGCCAATTGTGCAAGGTGCGGGCAGCGTTAGCGCGTCAGTACCCGGGCGGAGTGTCGACGACTACATAGACGACGTCCCCCTGCTGATAAGCCTGGTTATACCATGTCGAGCCGCATTGATAATACGCCACTCCGCTCACGTAAACCGTCGTCGGGTTACACGTCATCGAGTTGAACGCGGAGACGGTCAAAGCGGTTCCCACGGCTACGGCAGCCATGGCGCCGACTGGATATTCCACATTATCGCCCCATTCCCAGTCGTCGTCGTATCTGTAATACTCATTGTTGTCGTAAAACTCCTGACGGTCGTTCCGCGCTTTATCACCATAGTCCTGCCAGTCCTCGCGGTTTGTATCCTTCCAGTCCTGACGGTTTTCCTGAATGTCGCCCGCGTTATCCGCGCGCTTGTCCTGAAAGTCCTTCACCTTGTCCGGGTTTGCAGCCTTATAGTCCTGGGCCTTCTGACGCGCCTGGGTCTGCCTTTCGGTATTTCCGGTACGCTGCATGCTGCTGCGCTGTGCGGACTGGCGCTGGCCCGAGTAGCTCGACCTGCTCGATCTGTTGAAATCGCTCGACCTCATGGAGCCGGTCCTTGCGGGCCCCTGCCTGCTTATATTCCTGTTGGCGCTCCTGTGCGACCCTCTTCCCGACCCTCTGCCCCGGGCATAGGTATCGAAAGTCACCCCGGCGAGGAACATGAATATGGCCGAGAATATCATAAGCTTCATTACGAATTTTTTATCGATCTTCATTTCTTCTCTCCCTCTTTTTCTTCAGATTTTATTTCCGTGCGCAGCACCGGGGCGAACCCTATTTTACGCATATTCTCACCCGGTTTGAACACGAAGAGCGAATCAGATAATTCGGGCTTAAAGTTCCAGTCCCTGAACATAGCCCTGAACTGCGGCTCACCCGGCGAGTTCTTGTAATCGATGACGAGCCTCGTCTGGATAGGGTCGCCCTCGGCCGCGATCCAGACTTGAAAATCTATGTTCTTGGTCCTGAAAGCGAGGTGGTCGCACAATACCCCGTTTATCGTCGATTGGTCTACGAATCCCCCCGCATATATCTCCTTCTTCACCCACTCGTACGTGTCGCTCGATATCAGCTGTCCGAGCGGGAGCGGCATCTGGAGGTCCTCGGTAAAATAATCTATGGCCTGGTTTATATCACCCGGCCTCGGAACGCTGGCATAGACGTTATCATCGATGTCGGAGTAATAGATGTCTTTGCCGTCAAATACGAACAACTTCTTACTCCCGTCCCTCGAGACTATGTCGGAGCGCACCTTATCGGGACGCACGACTGTAAGCTTGTGGACGCCTCCGAATTCTATCTTCTGGCCGTTTCCCTGAAGAGCGTCGTACTCCTGCTCCGCGGTGAAGCTGAAGCTGCCGGCCTTCGAGAGGAATTCGAGCGACTCCACAAGATCCGATATGGATTCGGGATCGATCCTGGGTGCGTCCTTTACCTCGACCCCCTGCTCCGTCTGTGAAGCCGCTGGTAAAGCGAGCAAGAGAATAAGAAAAAAAGCCCATGTGCACTTATTGAAAGTCTGTCTCTTCATAACACACCCCCGTAATTTATTTCAACTCTATAATCACTAAATGATATATTCACCGGCATAACGGCTCTCAGTGCGGATTCTTACAATACCCGAAACGTCTCAATCTCTCGACATTATCCGTCGAGACCCATCAAACAAAACCCCGGGCTGCAGTGTTATTTCCTCAATGCCCGTATATCGATACCGATTTACGGATCGTCCTGATGAGTTGCCCGACTATTTGTCATCCGGGTTGAGAGCGTTGAACGCGAGCGCCGCAACCGCCCCGCCCAGGAAATTCGCGACGAGGAAAATCCATATATTGCTCACCGCAGATATCCCCATCACGGTTATTCCGAGCGCAATCGCGGGATTAAACGCACCTCCCGATATAGCTCCCGCAGAATAAGCCGCGATAACGACCGTAAAGCCGATGGCGAGTCCGTAATACGAATTCCCCGCCGTGTTCTTGGACGTCGCGGTGTTGAGAACGACGTAGCAGAGCGCGAACGTAAAGAGAAACTCCACTATGAGCGCATATGCGATGTTGGGTGTTAACGGCGTTACCTCCGGGATACCTTTCAAATAGAGAGCAAGGAGGCCCGCGACTACCGCGGCCGCCCACTGGGATATCATGTAAATGGGCGCATCTGCCGAGGGACAGCGGCCTCTCATCCAGACAGCGAGAGTTACGGCCGGGTTATAGTGCCCGCCCGAAATATGCCCCCCGGCGTATACCATCACCATGAGCACCGAGCCGATAGCGAGGGGGGCCATCACGCCCGCCCCGGGGTCGAGCACCGTTAAGCCTACAGTCAGTACGAAAAAGAAAGTGCCTATGAATTCGACCGCGTATTTCTTCATATCGTTACCCTCCCTCTAACCTGTATATTGGTGCGTCACTAACTGTTTCCATACACATCGCTTATCCGCGTCTCAGTCAAATCAATCGGAGACCGGCTCTCTGCCGACCCTGGTCTTATCTGCTGATCATATATCCGGTGAGAGCCCCGGCTCCCGCCCCTACGGCCGTCCCTACCCAGAGGTTCCCGCCGGAAACAGCGGCGATACCTAACCCGGCGCCTGCTCCTATTGCACCTCCGCTCAGTGTTCCCTGCTGAGTCTTCGACATATTGGTGCATCCCGCGACCGGCAGGATTATAAAAGCTGCTAGAATCAGATATTTGATTTTTTTCATTTTCGATCTCCTTTCACAATGTTCTGACACTTTAATTCAACGGTTTCCCGGCTATTCCCGTCTTAATGTTGGGCTTTACCATCGTATCCCAAATCACCGCCATCACTGGCGTATCCGTCTTGTCCGGGTTCTCCTGATAGAACTTATCGACCATGGCCGCGACCTGGCTCATCGTCATGGGAGAATTCGTGGACGCCTCCACGACCTTCGTCACGAACGTATCCCGCTTCTGATCGGGATATCTTTCCATAAGTACCTCTTCTATAATAACGACGTGACCGGCGCCCCAGATGAACGCGACCTTGGCATTCTCGTCCCTGGCCACCCACTGGTCGCCCTTGAGCACCGGCATTTCCCTCGCTACCGCCTCTGCTATCGTTTCCTCGGCGGACGCTCCGTTATTCATACCGGCGATGACGCCGATAACGAAAAGCAACAAAATTTGAAACACGGTCTGCTTTCTCATAATACTCCCTCCAGTCGAAAAATTATTTATTCCGGCAACTAATTTTTATTACCTGCGTTATTCAAGATTATT
>DATIET010000379.1:0-2938 GCA_035455615.1 Thermodesulfobacteriota bacterium | reverse complement strand
GATTAACTCGAGGAACGCCTGGAACTCTATGGCGTTGAACCCGAGCGCCGACATCCTGTCGACGTATTCGCGGTACTGGGAGAACACACGGTCGGCTTCGGCCGCGTCGACGAACGGCTCCTCCGACAGGAACACGCCGTCGAACCGCCTCGTATTATGAGAGTAGTCCTTCCCCCACGCCTGAGCGTCGGCCTCTATCCCCACCCCGCCGAGGTCCACCATCCTGAACGGGAGCGGCGGCAGGTCTTTCGAGGCGGCGGACACGGAGTCCCCGAGGTCCTTCTCTTTGATGGATATGGAAAGGAAAGCGTTTATCCTGCTGCCCAGGAACAATCCCGCAGTAAGTGCCGCGGCAAGAAAGAGCAGCGTGCGTGCGCGCATCGATAGTTCTCCCCGTCCGGCCGTCCCCCCGCGTGAGAACATTATATTAAGCCGGCGTTAACATGCCGTTAAGCGGAGATGAATCCGGAGCAGGGATTAAGTATACAGGTGATCGGCGGACATGATAAAAATCTTAACAATCGGACGTACTGCGTTATCCCTTGGCAGCGCATGCGGACTCGTCACCGCACGCGCAGCCGAAGGAGTATATTCATAATTTTCCGCGCTGCAAAAAAACTGACGCTCAAACGCGGTCCGCTTTACTCGGTCCCGGGTGATTCCGGCTCGTCCGGCATTGATTCCGGCTCCAGGACTTTATCCTTGTTTTCTATGAGGCCGGGCTTGCATCCGAGGTTCTTCTTAGTGGTCATCGCGCAGGTGCCATTTATTTCCGCTCCACCCGTGACTACAACAACGCAGGGGTCGCCTACTTGCTTCCCTTTGCAGGGCCCCGAGATTTCGGGCGGCAGCCCTTCACTGGTCTCGCCCTCGTCCGTCTCTGCTTCCGGCTCAGTACCCGCCGGCTCTTCCGGGGTCTCGACTTCGACCTCGACCTCCTCCGTCTCCTCGACCTGCTCCGTCTCATCTTTATCTTTCGAGCAAGCCCCGAAATAGAGCCCGGCTGCGATAAGCAGGAGAGCGAGAGCCGCCGATGACAGTTTTAAACCGGAAAAATATCTATTGAACATATTTAAACCTCCCGTTGTGCTGGTGTTGAAATTTTACCTGTTTTACCGGACTTATAACACACTTATTTCCCGGGCCGCGCAGGTCACACCAAAAACGACGTATATAGTCTATAGGGTTTTATGGCACATTTCCTTATAAATTTTAGAGCGGAGCTCCCGCCCTGGTGCGGCCGCCGCAGGATCGGCAGCCGTCAAATGGTAAAAAAGCAGCAGACATACCGGCACCATTGAATATTAGGGGTGAAACGCTGGATATTTCCCCTCACCCGTCCTCTTTCTGCGTTCCCGTGCGCATGAATACGAGGGCCAGGAAGAAGGCCGCGAGGACGACCCCGCCCGCGAAGTAATAACCGGCGGCGATGCTCCTCGCGACGCCCGCGTTGAGGTCGGGCATGAGGGCGGGGGAGACCGCGGATAACTCCCTTATCGCGTCCGCCTGTCCTTTGAGTGCGCTGTCTATGAGAGGGGCGAGGCTTGCCTTTGCGCCATCCGGGCCGCCGAAGCCGCTTATGATCTTCGAGACCTCCCCCTTCTGGACGGTAGCGACGAGCCCGCCGATCGACGCCAACCCGACCGTCGCCCCTATCTGCCTCATCGTCTGCACAACCCCCGACGCCTGACCCCTGAACTCGCTCCCGGCGCGGTTGAGCGCGTCCGTGCTGGTCGGGACCATCACCATCCCTATTCCCAATCCGAGCACCATCATCCCGGGCAGTATTTTGATGAAGTCACCGCCTTCGAGGAAGGGCGCCTGCAGGAAGAACCCGGCCGCGATCAGGAACGCGCCCGTGAGCGCGGGGACCTTCACCCCTACCCTGTCGAAAAGGCGGCCCGACACCTGTGACATTATCACTACGGAGAATATTATAGGCATGATCCCGAGCCCCGCCTGAAGCGGCGTGAAGCCGAGGTTTTTCTGAAGGTATATCGCGCCGAACACTATGAGGCTTATCATCGCGAACTGGATGCAGAAGAGGAGGACGCAGTCGATAGCGAATGCCGTGTTCCTGAAGAGTCTCAACTGTATCAGAGGGTCGTCGCTCTTTATCTGTATGAACGAGAATATCTCGAGAAGCACGAGGCCCGAGGCGAGGAAGCCCAGGGTTATGGGCGAAGTCCACCCCCACAAGTGTCCCTGCTGGAGCCCGTACACGAACGCGAACATGCCGAGTATGAGGAGGAGCGCGTAAGCGGGGCGCACCCTGCCCCCGGCGGATTCCATCCCCGCGGGCTTCGATACCCAGGTCATTATGATAGCGAGCGCGCCCACGGGGAGATTGATCCAGAACACCCACCTCCACGAAAGATACTCGGTCAGGAAACCGCCCAGCAGGGGGCCGAGCGCAAGGAAGGCCTGAGCCACGCCGACGTATATCGCCATAGCCTTTCCCCTCTCCCTTATGTCGAACGATTCAATGACTATCGCGGCAGAGGAAGGGAGCATCAGCGCCGCGCCCAGGCCCTGTAATGCGCGGGCCGCGATTATCACGCCTTCGTTGGGGGCGAGGCCGCAGAGAGCCGAGGCCGCGGCGAAGACTACTACCCCAGTGACGAACGCGCGCACCCTGCCGAATATGTCCCCGAGCTTCCCGCCTAACGCTACTGTCACGGCGAGCGCGAGGACGTACGCGTTCACAATCCACTCGAGCCCCGTCTGGGATACGGCGAGGTCCGACTGGATCCTGGGGAGGGCCACGCTCACCACCGTCTGGTCGACGAAGATCATGGAGAGCGACCCCGTCATCGCGATGAGCGTCAGCCACTTGTGGGAATGTTCTCTCTTCATCGGGCGGGCTTCGGGGCGCGCGGCATTTCAGGCGCGGGTGCGGTAAATGTAATTACGGGGTATTAAATGTCAACAGGAACCT
>DATIET010000378.1:0-3217 GCA_035455615.1 Thermodesulfobacteriota bacterium | reverse complement strand
AACCAATATCGAATACGAGGTTTTAATATGAAGAGATCACTCGAAGGCGGCTGCCTGTGCGGGGAAATCCGTTATAAGGTAAGCGGTGAAATAATCGACGCCGGGTACTGCCACTGCAGTATTTGCCGGCGCGCGAGCGGCGCGCCCGTCGTCGCATGGTTAACAGTCCCCGTCGAGTCCTTTTCCTACTTGCAGGGAATGCCGTCCGTCTTCCGCTCGTCAGCGCACAGTCAGCGCGAGTTCTGCGGCAGATGCGGTACGCAGCTCGCATTCAGGAGGACCGAAAGCCCCGTAACCGTCGACATTACCATAGCGAGCCTCGATGATCCTTCACTAATAGAGCCGGAGTATCACATATGGAGGGAAAGCAGGATAACGTGGTTCGAGACCAGGGACACACTCCCGCGTCACGACGACAGCGGCCCTGACCGGTAAGCGAGACGGTTTTGCAGTTAAACGCTCCGGGAATCACCCAGGACTTTGATTCAGTTAACACCAAAGGAACAAATAAAAAATCCGCCGCGGGAGCC
Organism: Thermodesulfobacteriota bacterium; assembly: GCA_035455615.1. Taxonomy (GTDB): domain Bacteria; phylum Desulfobacterota_D; class UBA1144; order Nemesobacterales; family UBA2774; genus 2-12-FULL-53-21. The sequence continues at coordinate 2,687 of DATIET010000378.1, read as the reverse complement.
CATCCTCTCCGCGGCGGACCAAAAAAACAGGCAATCTGTGAAAAATAATCCGAAACTATCCTGCCTTGGGCGGAGAATATACCCAGAGAAGCTCAGAGCCGTTTTCCAAACAGTGCACCTCGTACTCGGTCTTGGGCAGAAATCCAACCCATGTCCCCTGCCCCACGGTCTTGGTCTCGCCTTCGCTCAGGATCTTGAAGCTCCCTTTCGTCACGAAGTACGCGACATGGGTCTCGGAGTTCTTGAACCTCTTCAGCTCCTCGCCCATGTTGCAGCGGTACCATCCGAACCAGAACGGGTACTGAGCATTTCCTGTAGGCGCGCCGCTAAGCTGATCGGCGGCAGGGCCGAACGCGAGCGTAAGCATGCCGGTGCTCCCCGGAACAACGTCCCCGCAGCTGAACTGCTTTAAATCCGAGTTACTTAAAAAACCCATGATATCACCCCCTGTCAAGGATTTTTTTAACTACGGAACCGTTATAACATACGGGTTTGGACGATACAACAAAAAATTTACGTTCATGAAAATTGCCTCTGATCCCGGATATATTAATTGTTTTGCAAATAAGGTAAGCACGGTGTAAATTCGAAGTTAAATTCTCAAGAAGCGAATCCGGGAAGCGGAACACATCAGCAATTTCAGGATAGTTGCATATGCAACTATTCATATTATCCACTCAAACGCTCCAGCACCTCCCGGCTCTCCGCGACCAGCATCCGCACAAGCTCCGCCGCTGTGCATCTCCGCGACATAGGCGAGCCCTGACCGGCCCAGAGGGACATGTATTCAGGATTCCCCTTCGCCCTCGATGCGTTCCTGATCGGCCGGGTGAGGTAGTTCTGAACCGGGTACGCCGGGACCTTGCTTTCCAACCCCGACATCTCGTCGTAAAAACGGTTCCGTATCCCCCGCGCGTATTTCCCCGTATACACCCTCGTCAATACCGTGCTCGAGTCGAGCGAATTTCTGAGCGCGTCCAGCCACGGCGCAGGTACAGCCGCTTCCGTGCAGGCAAGGAACGCCGTACCCATCTGCACGGCGGATGCGCCTAAGGCGAGTGCGGCCGTGATGCCCCGCCCGTCCATTAACCCCCCGGAGCATATGACAGGCACTCCGACTTTATCCGCAATCTGCGGCGTGAGCGACACGCTCCCTATAAGGGGCAATTCCCCGGTTCGGGCGAAAGAGCCCCTGTGCCCTCCCGCCTCGCTCCCCTGAGCGGCAACTGCGCTGCACCCGGCCTCTTCGAGCATCACCCCTTCGGCGACGCAGGTGGCTATGCCGATGACTGTGACTTTTCTTCTACGAAGCTCCTTCATATGTTTACGCTTCGGTATCCCGAACGTGAAGCTGAATACGGGGACGTTGTTATCGAGGATGACTCCGAGCTGTTCCTCGAACGAGAAGCCCTCGGCCGCAATCTCTCCGGGAAGCTCCGCTTCCACCTCGCCCGCGATCTCGCCGAGCTTTTTCATCACTTTAGCCGGGGTTTTCCTGCGCGGGGTCTTCTCCGGAGTAAACAGGTTTACGGCAAAAGGTTTATCGGTCAGCGCTCGAATCTTCCGTATCGCGGAATCTATCTCATCGGGCGGAAGGTATCCGCCGGGGTAGGAGCCTAATCCTCCCGCGTTCGACACGGCGGCGACTAATTCCGGCGTCGTCGGCCCTCCCGCCATAGGAGCCTGAATTATCGGGTGCTCTATCCCGAGAATGTCGCGGAGTTTTATTGTTTGTTCCGGCCAGAAGTCGGTATCCATAATATCCTCCTGATAGAACGACTGAAGTTGTGCGGTTTAGTTTACATGATAAAGGCCAGACGATTTCATAAGCGGCCCGCTGCCGCTGCATGACGGCGGGCTCACATTTCGGCAGGGAGCGTTAAGCGCCGCTCCGGCCGCTCTCGAGCACCCGTATCTTTTTCATGAAGAATTTGCGCTCGGACTTTATCGTGGCAAGCTCAAGCGATTTGCGGAAATATTCTAAGGCGGCCTTCCTGTTCTTGAGACGCTCTTCGAACTCTCCGAGGACCGCATACAAAAGGTAATAAGAGTCAAGCTGATCCAGGTTGCGGATGGCTTCGACGGCTTCAATCCCCGCTCTCGGGCCCTGGACATAAGCGACGGCCACGGAGCGGTTAAGCGCGACGACCGGGGAATCGTCCATATCTACAAGCAGGTCGTAATATTGAAGTATCCGCCGCCAATCCGTCGATTCATAGTCCCCGGCCGCGCAGTGACAGGCGGCGATGCTTGCCTGAATATGATAAACGCTCACCTCGTCGCCTTCTGTAGATTGCATCAGGTGAAATAAACCCCTGGCTATCATCGCCTGGTCCCATTGCGACCTGTTCTGATCTTTAAGCCGGAGGATGTTTCCGTCCGTGTCCAGCCTGGTCTGAAGCCGCGCCCCATTGAGGAGCATAAGCGCAAGGAGCGCATGGACGCGGGGGCGGTTGCCGACGGGGTGCCCGGCCAAAAGCGCGCACAGGCGGACTGCTTCCTGGCATAGCTCTTTCCTTATGAGGTTATCGCCCCCGGAAGCCTTGTAGCCCTCGTTGAACAGCAGGTACAGGGTCTGCAGCACGCCGTCGAGACGCGCTCTCAGCTCATCCCCCGTCGGGAGCTCGAAGGGGATCGAGGCCTCGCGGATCTTTCGTTTCGCGCGCGTGAGCCTCTTGGCGATCGCC
>DATIET010000377.1:0-6743 GCA_035455615.1 Thermodesulfobacteriota bacterium | reverse complement strand
GCTCTTTTCCGATACCCCCCGGATTCCAACCGGTCTTGAAACCGGTTGAAGAATTCGGGATAATAACTATTCGATTTCGGGATTAATCCTATAGACGCGGGACGTGATACAATGAGCGAATATCCTAAGATAGCCGAAGGCATAGACATAAACGAGGTCGAGGACGGATACGTAATCTATCAGAGCGAAAAGGATAAGGTCCACTACCTCAACAAAACCGCCGTGCTGGTTCTCGAAGCCTGCACGGGCAAGAACTCGGAGGCCGAGATTACGGCGATAATAAGGGAGGCGTATCAGCTCCCTGAGGATCCCGTGAAGGAAGTCGCCGACTGCCTCAACTCACTCATTCAGGAAGGGCTGGTTAAATAATTCACCGGAGAAAACACCGCCTCCTCAATACGGCCGTCACTATCACGACCGAAGACGAGTCCGTCGCCGGGCGTCTCGGTTTCATACTGCACGACGCCGAGCAGGATTTCCCCATAACGAACGAAGCCTCATACGAGCTGGCTTTGAACGGCCGGACTTATGAAATAAAGAGAAACGGGGAGATATGTCACTCCTCGGAAGATATATCCGTATCGGTCTTCAACCTCCTGTGGCTCATACACAGGGACGCGCTCGGCGGGATCACCGACCGCATCCGCATCCACGCGGGGTGCGGGGAATGGGAGGGGCGGAGGTTTATCGTAGTCGGCGACAAGGGGGTCGGTAAAACCACCCTGATGGTCCGCCTCCTGTACAGCGGGTTCCGCATGATCAGCGACGAGCTCATACTCGTCAGGGACGGAAAGGCTCTGCCGTTCCCGAGGCGTTTCCACATAAAGCAGGAGAGCACGAAGCTCCTCACCTTCATGTCGGAGCTCATCGATACGCTGCCATTCAACTGGACGAGTTACGGTCACAAGATGTACTCCTTCACCCCGCAAGACGCGGGTTACCCATGGAAGATCGACGAGGGGGACGTGCGCGCCGTAATCTATCTCGAGCCGAACCACGGCGGGGAATCGTATATAGAGGAATGTTCAAAATACAGGATGGTCGAGAAAGTAATGCCGATGTCTTTCCTCTCGGAGACAGCCGATCATATGAAGATCGGCGGGATCTGCGGACTGGTGGACAACGCCGACTGCTTCGTGCTTCACGTAGGCGATCTTGAGGGTGCAGTTTCCGGTTTACAGGAAAAATTGTCTGTGCTATAATGGCATAAGACTATTGGACATTAAAGGGAGGCACATCATGAGCGATAAAAAGTTTTTGGATGGAGTTAACCCGGAAAGGCGCGAGTTCCTCGAGAAGCTGACCAAGGGAGCTTTTATAATACCTACGGTCATATCCGTAATGATGTTAAACCAGAAACTAAACCTAACGACCGCAAACGCCGAGAGCAATATGACGGTCTGCCTGTCTTTCGAGACTTTAATATCCACCCCGCTCGGAAATATACCAATTATCGCTCTGAAACCCGGGATGCTCGTCTATACACTGGATTTAAACGGAAACAAGGTCGTAAAGCCCGTAGAGCTGGTATCGAAAGTCCTGGTCTCCCGCGACCATCGGATATGTCACCTGATTCTGGATGACGGCAGGGAGCTGCATGTGTCAGCCGGGCATCCTACCGCCGACAATGACCGGATAGGCAACCTCGTACCGGGCGACGTGCTCGACGGGGCAGAAGTGGTATCGATAGAGAAAGTCCGATATGAGGCCGGTCATACATATGACCTCCTCCCTTCCGGCGAGACCGGGTGTTACTGGGCCGACGGTGTTCTCCTGGGCAGCACACTTTCGGCGAATTCCGGATTTTTTATCCGTAAGCCCGTTCGACCGGAAGATCAGCCTTACTACGGTTGAAGGCCTGACGTTGCTATATTGGAAAAAGGCTGTTTGAAACAAAAGGGAGGCACATCATGAGCGATAAAAAGTTTCTGGACGGAGTTAACCCGGAAAGGCGCGAGTTCCTGGAGAAGGTTACCAAGGGGGCGTTCATCATCCCGACAGTCATATCGGTCATGATGCTCAACCAGAAGCTCAACCTGACGACGGCAAACGCCTTAAGCAACGACGCGGCGCCGTGCCTGTCCGTAGAGACTTTAATCTCGACCCCCGACGGAAACGTCTCCATAATTGATTTGAGGCCGGGGATGATGGTAATTACCCTGGACTTGAAAGGAAATAAGGTCGCAAAGCCGATTGAGCTCGTATCGAAGGTATTGGTCTCCCGCGACCATCGGCTGTGTCACCTGATCCTGAACGACGGCAGGGAGTTGTTCGTGTCTCCGGGACATCCTACCGCCGACGCAAGGGAAGCGGGCGATTTCCATCCGGGCGATATGCTCGACGGCGCGATACTGGTATCTATTGAGAAGGTTCAATACGAGGCCGGTCATACATATGACCTGCTGCCTTCCGGAGAAACCGGATTGTACTTCGCCAACGGGATCCCGATGGGGAGCACGCTCGCGCCGGATTCCAAATTTTTCATCCGTAAGCTCGTTCGACCGGAAGATCAGCCTTACTACGGTTAAAGCCCGGACGCCTATTGTGAGCCGGCAGCCTGCTTTTGACGGGGGCGCATCCCATACCTTTATTGTCTGATTCCTATCTAAAACCGTTTGAGTACACGGCCTCTCCTGTTATTATTAACCCCTGGTGAACCGGAATTGAGCGAAATAATCTTCTCAGCCTCCATGATAGTAAGGAACGAGGAGCAGTTCCTCGAAGGCTGTCTCGAATCCATCAAAGACGTAGTGGACGAGATAGTCATCGTGGATACCGGGTCCACCGACCGGTCGAGGGAGATCGCCGCCCGGTACGGCGCGAGGGTCTTCGATTTCCCGTGGCGCGACGATTTCGCGGCCGCCCGCAACGAGTCCCTTGAAAAATGCCGCGGCGAGTGGATACTCTACATAGACGCCGACGAGAGGCTCAGGCCTGCGAGCCGGGAGGAGGTCAGGCGCATACTTTCCGACAGACGGAACGCCGCCTACACCGTGAGGTTCCACCCGATCGGGGGTTATACCGCGTACAGGGAATACCGGATATTCATGAACGACCCCCGCATCCGGTTCGAGAGCGCGATACACGAGACCATGTTCGACTCGCTCCTCGCCGCCGCCGAAGAGGACGGGCTCGGCATAGGCGATTGCCCCCTCGCCATAGACCATACGGGGTATGACGGGGACCTGATTCATAAACACAGACGGAACCTCCCTCTGCTAGTAAAGCAAATAGAGCGGAATCCCTCGCGTATGTATCTCAGGTGGCAGCTCGGAGTAGCTCAGAAAGGGCTGGGCGACGTTGCCGGCGCTGAAAAGACATGGATTGAAGCGATAGAGATAACGCGCCGGAAAAAGGAAGTGAAGCACGACGACAGCCACGCGTACTATGAAATGATATGTCTCGAGAACGATAGAGGGGGGGACCCCTCGGCGCTCCTCGACGAGGCACTGTCTCTCTTCCCCGATAACTATCTCCTGATATGGACCAGGGCCCTCATGCTGACCCGGAGCCGCCGTTTCGAAGAAGCGGCGGTGCTTCTGAAAGGGCTCGTCTCCGTCGACCCCGAAACGCTCGTCGACGGCCCGCTCTCGTATAATTCGAAAATATTCGGCGAGCTTTCATATGCGCCCCTCGCCGACTGCCTCTTCCAGCTGGGCGACCTCAGGGAGAGCGAACGGTACTATTCGCTCGCCTCCGGTTGCGACCCGGGGAACGCCGAATATATGACGAAGCTCAAATTCGTGATGGCGCTGCTCAATAAGTCCCGGACAGGAAATGAATGACAAACCTCTCATATCGTGCCTCTGCATCACGTACGGCAGAAAGAAGCTCCTCGAAAGGGCCGTTCAGTCCTTCATGGACCAGACGTATCCCAACAAGGAGCTCGTACTGCTTTACGAGAGCAATGACGGAGAGACGGCCGAATACGCGAGAGCCCTTAAAGACAGTAATCTCATTTTAGTCGAGACGCCTTCTTCCGAAGGATTTAATCTCGGGAGACTGAGAAACCGTTCCCTTAGGGAGTGCCGCGGGGAGTATTTCTGTCAATGGGACGACGACGATTGGTCCCACCGCGATAGGCTTTCGTTCCAGATGGAAGTCATCAAATCAAGCGGGATGCCGGCATGCCTCCTGTTTCACTGGCTTATGTACGACGAGCGCACGGGGAAGGCATATCTGTCTAACAGAAGGCCATGGGAGGGGTCGCTTCTCTGTAAGAAATCGATACTGGGCGGCGATCTGAGATACGAGGAAGTAGTGAAGCATGAGGATACATACCTCATTGCCGAGCTCTTCAAGCGTAGCCTTCTTTTCCCTGTCATGATGCCCAAGCTCTACATATACGTTTATCACGGTGACAACTTGTGCTCCAGAGAGCATTGGGAGAAAATATTCATGGCTTCGACGGAACTCTCCGCCGAATCGACATCGATAATTAAAGGCATACTCGACGGCAAATTCACCGGAGAAGAGGCGTCGCGCCTTCTGGACGGGATCGAGGAATAATCCGGCCGATACGCACTGCTAACATGGCGATACCCAGGATAATCCATCAGACCTACAAGAGCTATGATATCCCCTCGCGTTGCGAGAGTTGCAGGGAAAGCGTCATCAGCCTCCATCCCGGGTGGGAGTATAAATTCTATGACGATTCCGCCTGCAGGGAGGCAGTCATCAGGCACTTCCCCTCGTTCCTTCCCGTGTATGACCGCGCGGCCTTGATACAGAAGACAGACATCTTCCGCGTGATAGCCGTTTACGGGGAGGGCGGGTTTTATCTGGACCTGGATATGGAGTGCATTTACCCCCTCGACGATCTCTGCGAATTCAGGTGCGTTTTCGGGGAGGAAATGATACTGACCGAGGAAGAAGCGGCTGAGCTCGGGAACAGGCACGGGCTCCGGATAGCGAACTATATGTTCGGCAGCGAGCCGGGCCATCCGTTCCTGCTCCGCATACTGAAAAAGATGGCGGATGAGTCGCGCCGTGAAATCAATACCGAGAACGATATCCTCGAATCAACCGGTCCCGGTCTCGTCACGAACGTCTATCACGAATTCAAGCACAAACACCGGGACGTTGCTCTGCTCCGGAATATCGACCGTATATGTCCGGTGACGAGAGGAGTCTCCTGTTATTTCGGTAACCATGCGCGGCATATCCATTTGTCGTCCTGGAGGTGGAACAGCGATTGGGGGAACCCGAATTTGGAGCCTCCCCGAGTGGTGCCTGTATCCACGGGCGGGCGGAAGAAATTAATAGAGTATGTCGAAGCGGAGATAAACAAGAAACCCGTACCCGAAGATATTTTCGTGCTGCGGATATATGACGATAAACCGTACGACGGCCTTACAACTGTTTACGGACGCTCGAACGTCATAGGTCACGTCATAAATGACACGAAGCATCTGAGCGGCGAAAAGGTGCTCGTGCCCGGCATGGCGCCGTTTTTCACGGACAGGCTGTCGCGTGAGAATACTAACGTTGCGTACACCACCTTTGAGACGACCAGGATACCCGCTTTCTGGCTTGGGCCGATTAACGAGTATTTCGATCACTGCCTCGTACCGCATCCGTACGTAAAGGAAGTATTCGAAAACTCGGGAGTGCGGATACCTGTCACGGTCATTCAGCAGGGCTTCACGAGGTACGACAGGAGGCTCCGCGCGAAACCGGAGAGCGGCGTGTTCAGGATAGGCTTTCTCGGAGTGCCTTATATCAGAAAAAACCTATTTAAGCTGTATCAGGCATGTGTAAATCTGCTGGGGGAAATACCCGGGCTCAAGCTCGTTGTTCATTCCGCATTACTGTATTCCGGTATATACACGCGGGAAGTCTCCCTGATGGAGAATTCCCCCTTTGTCGAGTGGACATGGGGCGCCAGGACGGAGGAGTGGACTGCCGAATGGTACAGCGGGCTTTCCTGTTACGCGTTCCCGTCGAGCGGGGAGGGTTGGTCGTTCACTCCGCGGGAGAGCCTCTATATGGGCATCCCGACCCTCCTTACCGATATTCCCGTCCACAAGGAGTTAATTGAATCCGGATACTGCAAGGCCATCCCCGTTCACGGAAAGGAGGACGCGAAATACGAGGGGAATACGTACGGCCAGTGGGACAGGGTCAGCCTGAATGATATCGAGGAGGCGGTATTGGACGTGTACCGGAATTACGGGGCTTATCTCATACGTGCCATGCAGGGGAGCCGGTGGATAGAGAATAAATGGACGAACGAGAGCTCGCAGCAGCGTCTCCTGGAGTTCATGCGCTCGCTCTAGGGAGTTTTATTTAACCGGGAAATATAATCTTCCCTAACTTGTCCGAAATCTTGGAAATATTGCTTGAGTATCCGTGAAAATTATGGTATGGTTCAAATTAACTCGGTTTTAGGAGGATGTTCCGTGAGCAAAAAGAAATATTTAGAGGGAGTTAACCCGGAAAGGCGCGAGTTCCTGGAGAGGGTAACCAAGGGTGCCTTCATCATTCCGACGGTCATATCGGTCATGATGCTCAACCAGAAGCTCAACCTCACGACAGCGAACGCAGCAAGCAACGACGGCGGCGGTGGCGGCGGTTAAACCGTATTGGGCTGTTAAAGCCGCGGGTTTTCCGATGCCACAGCATGTGTGTATTATCAATATTTGAGAATGGTGAAGAAGGGGAGTGACGTATGGACGATAAGAAGTTTCTCGAAGGTGTAAACCCTGAAAGGCGTGAGTTTCTGGAGAAGGTAACGAAGGGCG
>DATIET010000376.1:0-5510 GCA_035455615.1 Thermodesulfobacteriota bacterium | reverse complement strand
TCAACGAAAGGATATGAAAAATGAGGGCGAGGAAAAAAAAGAGCGCGCAGAGTACGTCCGACCTCCCGGAGACCCACGAGACCGACTCCACGTGCATGGGATATAAGGCGAAGAGGACGCCTGAAATGAATGCCGCCCGGTACTTTTCTTCATGCTTGAACACGCTTAACAGCAGGAGGACGAACAAATACATAAGAACCGCCGAGAGCGCGTTCGAGACGATATTACTCAGATGGAAACCGAAAGCGGAAACGCCCGAGAGGGCTTTGTCGAGCACCATCGAAGCGTAGATCAGCGGACGGTAATAAAGGGCTTCCTTCGCCTCTTTCTCGGGAGGCACAAACATATAGCCTATGCTCGAGGCTCTGTACGTGTAATAGCTCTGCTCGATCGTCTCCACGTCGTCCCATACGAAACTGTTCCGGAGGGAGGGCAAATAGACCACGAGGGAAATGAGAAAAAGAAGAAGTGAAACCAGCCACGTTTTCTGAAGAAATCTCACTTATCAGGCCTCACGAAACGGAATGCACCCCTCAAGCGGGATAATCACCCGAACCGGGTAATGGAAAACAATTCTACGCTTTGGGCATTTAATTTCAATCGCGGGAACTCGGACGGTGAGGGCTTCCTCTTGAATACTAAGGCGGGTAAAATACGGTGTCTTAAAAAGAGCTGGAAAGGAGAACCGGATTGCCGAAAGTACTCGTTTTACCCGGTGACGGCATTGGAGTTGAAGTTACGAACGTGAGTCTCGATATACTGAAAATCCTGGCAGATATGCACGATATAAGATTCGAGTTCGAAACGGACCTCTTTGGAGGAAGCTCTATAGATGCGCACGGAGTCCCGATAACGAAAGAGACGCTTAAAAAAGCCAAAGACTCGGACGCAGTGCTGATGGGGGCGGTAGGGGGACCCAAATGGGAGAACCTCGAGCATTCGAAGAAGCCCGAGAGCGGCCTGCTCGCATTGAGAAAGGAGCTCGACGCGTTCGCAAACCTGAGACCGGCCGTAGTATACCCCGCTCTCGCTGACGCCTCGACCTTGAAGAGGGAGGTCGTGGAGGGGGTTGATATAATGGTAGTGAGGGAGCTCACGGGAGGTATATACTTCGGCACCCCGAGGGGGACCGAAAAGCTCCCGAACGGCGGGGAGAAGGGCTACAACACGCTCGTATATACGACCGGAGAGATCGAGAGGATAGCGAGGGTCGCATTCGATATAGCGAGGAAGAGAAGAAACAAGGTGACGTCCATCGACAAGGCGAACGTGCTCGAAGTAATGCAGCTCTGGAGGACAGTGGTAACGAAAGTCCATGATGCCGAATATCCGGACGTCGAGCTCGAGCACCTGTACGTGGACAACGCCGCGATGCAGCTTATAAGGAGGCCAAGGAGCTTCGACGTCATGCTCGCGGGGAACTTGTTCGGAGACATCATCAGCGACGAGGCGGCGCAGCTTACGGGGTCCCTCGGCATGCTGCCGTCTGCGAGCATCGGCGCGGGGGCGATATATGAGCCCGTGCACGGGAGCGCTCCCGATATAGCGGGGCAGGACATAGCGAACCCGATAGCCTCGCTTCTCACCTGCGCGATGATGCTCAAATACTCGTTCGACATGGACGGGGCTTCGAACGACATCGAAAACGCCGTCAAATCGGTCCTCGAGAAAGGGTACAGGACCGCCGACATATACCAGGAAGGGACGAAGAGGGTCGGGTGCAGGGAGATGGGCAGTCTCATAGCCCGCGCGCTCAAAGAATGAACACGTCCCATATATACTATTCAGGGTGAAAGACATACCGCGCAGCAAGTTTGAGAGCATAAAGAAAACACTAAGCGAGAGCGGGAAGTGGAGGAACCTCCGCAGGAGGATCGAGGCCGGAGAGAGGGAGATTCCGCTCTCGGGTCTCGGCGGGTCGTCCAGATTCTTTCTCATTTATGCGCTGAAAGAGACCACTAAAAGACCGCTCCTTATAATTTCCCCGACGGCGAAGCGGGCGGAGTCCGCCTCTCAGGACCTGTCGTTCTTTCTGGGCAGGAAACCCCCGGTCCTGTTAAAGAAGGAGATCGGGACGGGAAGGCCGATATTCTCCACGGCGGCGGCGAAGTCAGGCGCGGACCGTATAGCCTGGCTCAATTCAGCGATCAGCGGTGGGGTTCTCGTAGCCGAGACGCCCGCCCTCTTCGATAAGACCATCCCCAGAAAAGCCTTCGCCGACTCCGTCATCCGGGTAGTGAAAGGAGGGCTATTGTACAGGGATGAGCTTATTTCCCGGCTCATAAAATCGGGCTACGTGCTCACCGATTTCGTAGAGAACGAAGGGGATATGAGCCGGAGGGGCTCGATTGTGGACATCTTTTCACCGGGATATGAATACCCGGTGAGGCTCGAATTCATCGGGGACGAAATCGGCTCTATCAGACACTTCAGCCTTGAGAGCCAGAAATCCATGGACAAGATCGAGAGCGCCGAAGTCCTGCCCGCTTCCGAAATCATACTGGACGCGGACCTGCTCGGGCGCGCGGTCGAATACCTTAAGAACAGGGCATCCGAAAGCGGTGTCACGGCGAGGGAGAAGCTCCCTGTCATAGAGGATATCGAGAGGGGGATAAGGGTCCAGAACGTCGAGTGGCTGCTACCGGCATTCTACCCCGAGCCCGGCTCCGTGCTCGAATACCTGCCCGGTGACACCCTCATCATTACAGACGACCCCGGGGACAACTTGAAATCCATTCGCGCGTTCGTGGAGTCGCTTCCACTGACGAAGAATTTTTTAATAAAGAATCTCAAAATCGCGCCCGGAACGGACGAGCTCTTCTTCACCGAGGACGAAGTCAGGGAAGCTGAGGGCAGGTTCCAGAACATCCTGATACACGACCTGGAATTCGCGGGCGTGGACAGGGAAACCATCCGCTTCGCCGGAGAACCGGCATCGATCGAGGTGAGAAGGGAATCCGAATCCCCGCTCGACGCCATAGACGAGCGGATTTACGAGGCGAGACAGAAGGGTTATTCGCTCCAGTTCGTTTTCAGGACACAAATGGAGCTCGAAAAACTGCTCGTCCTCCTGAGAGACAGGGGGATAACGAAGATTAACGCATACACGGGCGAGCTCTCGCACGGCTTCAGGATGGCCGAAGCGAAGGCCGAAATCATAACGGAAGGGGACGTATTCGGGGAGAAGAGAGAGAGGGTGTCCCGCAGGAGGAGCTCGGACGTCCCGTCCGCGTTTATAACGTCCTTCAGCGAGCTCAAGCCCGGAGACCACATCGTACACGTGGATTTCGGCATAGGCATTTTCAGGAGCCTTAAGCGGCTCAGGATCGGGGATTCGGAAGGGGATTTCATACAGTGCGAGTACGCGGGGGGCGACAAGGTATACGTGCCCATAGACCGGGTGAAGCTGGTACAGAGATATATAGGAGAGGGGAAGCCCCCGAAAATAGACAGGCTCGGGCAGGAGGGCTGGAAGAGGCGTGTAAGGAGGGTAAGGGCCGCAGTGGAAAACGTGGCGAGGGAGCTCCTCGAGCTCTACGCCAGGAGAAGGGCTCTCAAGGGATACGGCTACTCCCCGCGGGGCGAGATGTTCAGGGAGTTCGAGCTCGGGTTCTCGTACGAAGAAACGCCCGACCAGGAAGCGGCGATCGAGGAAGTGATGAACGACATGGAGGCGCCGAGGCCCATGGACAGGCTCATCTGTGGGGACGTCGGGTTCGGGAAAACGGAGGTGGCGCTAAGGGCGGCATTCAGGGCCGTCACCGACGGCAAACAGGTCGCGTTCCTCGTGCCCACCACGCTCCTCGCCGAGCAGCACTATAAGACGGCGCTCGCGAGGCTTAAGGGCTATCCCGTCACGATAGAATCACTGTCCAGGTTCAGGACCGGCAGGGAGGAGAGCGGGATAAAATCGAGACTCGGGGAGGGGAAGATAGACATTATCATAGGCACGCACAAGCTTTTAAGCGACAAGATAAAATTCAAGGACCTGGGGCTCGTAATAATAGACGAAGAGCACAGGTTCGGAGTGGCCCAGAAGGAAAAATTGAGAAAGATCAAAGAGGGGGTCGATACGATCTCGCTGAGCGCGACGCCGATACCCCGGACACTCCAGCTCTCACTCGCGAAGATACGCGACATCAGCCTTATAAACACGCCCCCCGAAGGCAGGCAGACCATAGAAACGTACATACATCAATCGAGCCCGTCGGTCATCGAGGAAGCGGTGACGAGGGAGCTCGGGCGCGGGGGGTGCGTGTTCTTCATTCACAACAGGATAGAGGACATTTACCGGGTCGCGGACAGAATCAGGAAACTCTTCCCCGGAGCCAGTCTCGAAGTCACGCACGGGAGGATGAGGGAACGGGACCTCGAAAAAGCGATATCGAATTTCACAGACGGTAGAATAGACATTCTCGTCACTACGGCAATCGTGGAATCCGGTCTCGATATTCCGAGAGCCAACACGATAATCATCGACGACGCCCACACGTTCGGGCTCGCGGACCTGTACCAGCTGAGGGGGAGGGTCGGGAGGTCGGAAAGAAAGGCTTATGCATACTTCCTCATACCGGGCACGGCCGCGCTCACGCTCGACGCGAGGAGGAGGCTGAAGGCGATTTCCGAATTCAGGGAGCTCGGCTCGGGTTTCAAGCTGGCGCTCTCTGACCTGGAGATAAGGGGAGCGGGACAGCTTTTCGGTGTCGAGCAATCGGGGCACATCGCCGACGTGGGGCTCGAGCTCTACCTCGACATGCTGGAAGGGGCCGTAAAGAGGCTCGAGGGCCAAACCTCGGAGGAGGAGCCCGAGCCCGACATATCGGTAAGCACCCCGGCTTTCATACCGGACGACTATATTTCAAACGATTCAGAGAGGCTCCTCACCTACAAGAGGCTTTCGTACATAACGACCGAGGAAGGTATAAGGGAGATAACGGGGGAACTCCGGGACAGGTTCGGCGAGATACCCGCGCCCGCGTCTTCACTCATAGAGGTCATACGCCTCAAGATATTGATGAAAAAACTGGGTATAGAGAAAGCGGACATCGGACAGAAGAGGGCCGCCATGTTTTTTGCCGTCAAATCGGACCTGTACAGGAGGTTTTCACCGGCCGGCAGGCTGGAAGTTTATTTCGAGAAGCCCGACCCGCTCGGAGAAACGAGAAAGGTGCTCGAGAAGCTGAGGGGCTCCGGGACGGGCGAAATAAAACAGAATGAGATGATCAAGAGGAGATAAGAGGGCATGAGATACATGGTCGTTTTTACGGCGATCGCACTACTAGCAGGCTGCAGCGATTTTAACAATTTCTACGAGTCCGGGCGGGAGGGGCGGAGAGAAAAAGGGGCCGGGCCCGGCGTCGTCGCGGTCGTCGGCAGGGACGAGGTAACGATGGAGGACCTCTCTCGCGCCCTCGAGAGGATGCCGTTTAAGAAAAGAAAGCTCTATCAGTCCTCGCCTCAAAAAATGAGCGAGTTCCTGGACATATACATCAACCAGAAGGTCCTTTACA
>DATIET010000375.1:0-10332 GCA_035455615.1 Thermodesulfobacteriota bacterium | reverse complement strand
ATACGTGGACAGTATTTTAGACGTGTCGGAGATCGTTTCTCCCCTGCCGAGCTGGAGGTCGTTCGGGTTCAGATAGAGCGAGTTGGCGCCGAGGTCGTTTATCGCCACCTGGAATGAAACCCGCGTCCTGGTCGAGAGCTTTTCGAAAACGAGCCCGATCGATTTACCCTTGAGAGAGGGACGCATCCTGCCTGATTTTTTTTCGGCTTTGAGCTTCGCGGCTCTTTTGAAAATGGATTCGAGCTCCTTCTTCGTGAGATCGGATATACTGAGGAAGTGTCTAGGCAACAGTTACCTCTTTCAGCGACCTGCGGATTATTTTAAGGGCATGGTCGATCTCGTTCTTTTTCACGATAAGCGGCGGGAGGATCCTCATTACCTTTTGCTCCGTGAGAATCGTGAGGAGCCCGTTATTCGAGCATCTTACGACAACGTCTTTTGCAGTCTCTGCATTTACGAATTCGACGCCGAGTATGAGCCCTTTTCCCCTGACGTCCCTGACGAGGTCCCCGAACTCGTCCTTGACAGCGCGGAGCCCGCTCAGAAAATATTCCCCCATACCCGCCGCGTTGTCGAGCAGCCCGTCCTCGATGATTGTTTTCAGCACAGCAATACCCGCGCTCATCGCGAGCGGATTGCCTCCGAGGGTCGTTCCGTGATTGCTGGGAGAGAGGTGTTTGGCGACTGCATCGGCGGCAAGGATTGCCCCGCACGGGATACCGCCGCCGAGCGCCTTGGCCAGGGTCATAATATCGGGCTTTACGCCGTAGTGCTCGTAGGCGAAGAGCTTCCCCGTCCTTCCGAGCCCCACCTGTATCTCATCGAGAATAAGGAGTACGTTCTTGCGCTTGCATAATTTTCTCGCGTCCCTGAGATATTTGGCATATGGTACGATGACTCCGTTCTCCCCCTGGATCGGCTCCAGTATGACGGCGCATACTTTCTCGTCCTCGAGCGCCCTTTCGAGAGGCTCTATTCGTCCGTAAGGGATGGATTTGAAACCGGGGACAAGGGGTTCAAACCCCTTCTGATATTTTTTGCTCGTTGCAGAGAGCGCGCCGAGTGTCCTTCCGTGGAACGAGTCGCGCGCGTGGACGATCTTGTATCTGCCCCCGCCCGCCCCGCCCCATTTCCTCGCGAGCTTTATCGCCCCTTCATTCGCTTCGGCCCCGCTGTTGCAGAAAAACACCTTATCAGCAAAAGAGTTCTCGACGAGCATCTTCGCGAACTCTACCTGCTTTTCCATGTGATAGAGGTTGCAGACCTGGACGAGCTTCCTCGACTGCTCAGAGATCGCCCTGACTACGCTCGGATGGCAGTGTCCCAGGTTATTTACAGCTATCCCGGTTACGAAGTCGAGGTATTTTTTCCCTTCCGAGTCCCACACCCAGGCGCCCTTTCCCCTGACCATGGCGATCGGGTACCTGCCGTACGTGTTCATAAGATATTTCGATGTGCCGGAAATTATCTCTTCCTTTCTCAAAGCAGGATCTCCGTCCCGATTCCGGCGTCGGTGAATATTTCCAGTATGAGCGAGTGCTCGATGGTGCCGTCTATGATGTGCACCTTCTGCACCCCGTCGTGAAGCGCCTCGATCGCGCACATGACTTTCGGTATCATGCCGCTAGAAATTATTTCCTTTTTAATGAGGTGTCTCGCCTGGGATTCGGTGATGCTCGAGAGGAGGTTTTTTTCCTTGTCCATGATCCCAGGGACGTTGGTCATGAGTATCAGTTTGGCGGCTTTCAAAGCGCCCGCGATCTTACCGGCCACGTGGTCTGCGTTGATATTATAAGTCTTCCCTTCCTCGTCGAAGCCTATAGGCGCTATTATCGGTATAAAGCCCTCGCTTTCGAGGACCTTTATCAGCTGAGGGTTTACGCACTCGACCTCTCCCACCATGCCGAGGTCGGCGTCTTCCGGTATGTCGAGCCCGTTCTCGAGCGCGAACTTTTTCACGTCGAGCTTCCTCGCGAGAATCATCTTCCCTTCCTTGCCCGAAGTTCCTACCGCCTTTCCGCCCATGGAATGTATGGATTCGATTATCTTCTGGTTTATCTTCCCGACGAGGACCATCTCTACTACTTCCATTGTCTCATCGTCCGTCACCCTGAGCCCGGCGATAAATTCCGACTCTATTCCCAGCTTTTTCAGGTGGTTCCCTATCTGTGGGCCGCCCCCGTGTACGACGACCGGGTGGATGCCCACGTATTTCATGAGCACTATGTCGCGGGCGAAGTTATGCAGGTCGTCGTCCCCGATGCTCCCGCCGTATTTGATGACTATCGTCTGCCCGTAGAATTCCTTAATGTAGGGAAGGGCTTCTACGAGCGTTTTTGCCTTCTGTATTAGGTTTTTCATCTCCCTCTTTTTCAGCCTGAAAATAAAGCTGATTATTATAAAGTAAATATGGTTTTATGCCAATAAATACTTTTCTCCTGATGCGAATGATTGTCCGTAATGCTCTCGCGGATTGACGTGATATATGAAGCGCCCCGGTCCGGCACGGTCGTTATCCCCGGGAAGGCATAACACGTCGGATGCGGAGACCGATTTTCCAGGTTTAGAACGGGGGGAGAAAATACCCACACGCAATCGCCAATGGGAGTTTTGCCTGTTATATTTAATAACCGCGGAGGTATTAACGATGTCTATAGCAATAGAACAAGCGGGTCTCGATATAAGCGAGAAGGGGAGGGCGAAGGACGGCACTGTCCTATCCTCCGACCGGAGGCTGCTCATGCAGCTCCTCGCTTTCGGGAACTGCCATAACACCAAGAAATTAATAGAAGAATTGAAGAAATCCGGAATGGATTTCGCCATTTATGCGGACATAAACGACCCCTACGGCATAGGCCTCCTGGCGGTGAGCGAGGACCCCGATTACTTCGTGGGCGAGTTGAGGGACTTTCTGAACGGCTCGGCCTTCACTGAGCTCACCCCGAAGCCCGAATTCACGATGCTGGGAAGGACTTATTCGTTAGGCTATGAGCCCGACCTTGAGAAAACCCTGATCGACCGGCCGCGGGAGAGGGTGCTCGACCCCGGGCTCCCGTGGGTGATATGGTATCCGCTCCGGAGGAACAAGCTATTCGAGACCCTGTCCGCCGAGGAGCAGCGCTCGGTCCTGGGAGAGCACGGGAAGCTCGGCTTCAAGTTCGGGGACGCGGGGTACGGCAAGGACATACGTCTCGCTTGTCACGGGCTCGACAAGAACGACAACGACTTCCTGATAGGCGTCCTCGGGAAGGACCTCTATCCCCTGTCCATCCTCATTCAATCGATGCGGAAGACAAAACAGACTTCGATGTATCTCGAAAGCCTGGGGCCTTTTTTCATAGGAAAGGCGCTATGGCAGAAGAGGGCATAGTTATTTCGGGATCGTTCCTGCAATCCCCTTGCGATGGCGCCGGCTCGGGTCTGCCCGTTATCTGAAGGTCGGACGTTCCGCGGATGATTTATAGAATATACCGGCTCAGGTCCCTGTCTTTTACTATATCGGCTATCTTGTCCTTCACGTACTTCGCGTCGATCACGATCTTCTGCTCCGCCATGTCGGGCGCATTGAAGGATATTTCGTCGAGCATGCGCTCCATTATCGTGTGCAGTCTCCTCGCGCCGATATTCTCCATGGATTCATTGACCGTCTGAGCGGTCTCTGCTATTTCCTGTATGGCGTCGTCCTTGAATATGAGTTCTATTTTTTCCGTGTTAAGGAGCTCGGTGTACTGTTTTATAAGGGCGTTTTTGGGCTGTGTCAGTATATTTATAAAGTCTTCGGTCGTAAGCGGCTCGAGCTCGACCCTTATAGGGAACCTGCCCTGGAGCTCCGGTATGAGGTCGGAAGGCTTCGATACGTGGAAGGCGCCCGCTCCGATAAACAATATGTGGTCGGTCCTCACCATTCCGTGCTTCGTGTTCACGGTGCATCCTTCGATGATCGGGAGCAGGTCTCTCTGGACGCCCTCCCTGGACACGTCGGGTCCGGCCGTGCTCTCCCGCCCCGCGACCTTGTCGATCTCGTCGATGAATATTATCCCCGACTGCTCGACCCTCTCGATCGCCATCTTGACGACGTTGTCCATGTCTATGAGCTTCTGCGCTTCCTCCTGAATGAGGACCTCCATCGCATCCGGCACCCTGATCTTCCTCTTCTTCGTTTTCTTCGGGAACAGGTTACCCAGCATGTCGGATATGTTGACGTCCATTTCCTCGAGCCCCTGGGGGGAGAACACCTGAATGGGGAAATTTTTCGACGTAACTTCTATATCGACGAACCTTTCGTTGAGCCTGCCTTCCCTGAGGAGCCTCCTCAATTTCTCTCTGGTTTCCCCGCCCGTGTCTGACTGCTGCTGCTCGCCCCCGCCTGCCGGGAACAGGAGGTCGAGCATCCTCTCTTCCGCAAGGTCCTCTGCCTTGGTCCTGACGGTCTGCTTCTCTTCGTCGGTTATCATTTTTATCGCGATATCCGTAAGGTCCCTGATCATCGACTCTACGTCCCTGCCGACGTAGCCGACTTCGGTGAATTTAGACGCTTCCACTTTGAGGAAAGGGGCCTGAGCGAGCTTCGCAAGCCTTCTGGCTATCTCCGTTTTCCCAACCCCGGTGGGGCCTATCATGAGTATATTCTTCGGAGCTATTTCGTCCTTGAGGTCGGGCGATACGCGCTGCCGTCTCCACCGGTTGCGGAGCGCGATCGAAACGGCCCGTTTCGCCTTATTCTGGCCGATTATATACCTGTCGAGCTCGGAGACTATCTCCCTGGGGGTGAAAAATGTTTCGCTGCTCATTTTATTCCAGTTCCTCTACGGTGATTTTGTCGTTGGTGTAAATGCATATTTCGGACGCGATCTTGAGCGATTCCTCCGCTACTTCTCTCGCGCCCAGCTTCGAATGTCTGGTAAGGGCCTTCGCCGCCGCCTGGGCGTACGCGCCTCCGGAGCCTACTGCGACGACGTTGTCGTCGGGCTCGAGCACGTCTCCGCTGCCGGATATGAGGAACATGCTGTCTTTGTCGGCGACCGCGAGGAGCGCTTCGAGTCTCCTCAGGATACGGTCGGTCCTCCACTCCCTCGCGAGCTCGACGGCCGCTCTCCTGAGGTTACCTCTGTACTCCTCGAGCTTGGCCTCGAACTTGTCAAAGAGGGTCATGGCGTCCGCCGTAGCCCCTGAAAACCCTACGAGGACCTTGCCCTCGAATATCTTTCTGACCTTTTTGGCGGAGTGTTTAACGGCCGCATGCCCCAGTGTTACCTGTCCGTCTCCGGCCATAGCGACCCCGTCCCCTATTTTTACGCAAACTATAGTCGTTCCGTGGAAGTTTTCCATGATTACGCTCTCGGGTGTGTTTTGTCGTAGATTTCCATTAATTTTTCAATCGAAGTATGCGTATATCTCTGCGTGGTGGACAGGCTCTTGTGGCCGAGCATCTCCTGAATGGCCCGGAGGTCGGCGCCCCCTCCGAGGAGGTGGGTGGCGAAAGTGTGCCTCAGCACGTGAGGGCTCACGTTTTTGGGAATCCCCGCGAGTAAAGCGTATTTCCTGATAATCCTGTCCACGCTCCTCACGTTCAACCTGTCTCCTCTTGTATTGACGAACAGGTGGTCTCCCCCGGGGTTCATGCCGGGCCTTTCCTGCAGATATTGATCGAGTGCCCGTGCCGCTTTGGAGCCGACCGGGACGATCCTTTCCTTGTTACCCTTTCCAAGGACCTTGACCGTCAGATTCTTCAGGTCGATGTCGTTCAAATTTATACCGACAAGCTCGCTAACCCTGAGGCCGCTCGAGTAAAGGAGCTCGAGCACCGCGGCGTCCCGGGATACGAGCGCGCCCTCGCCCTCGATACTGAGAAGCTTGACGACTTCGTCGACCGTGAGGAACGTCGGGAGCCTCTTTTCCCCGCGCGGCGTGGGGACAAGCTTTGCAAGGTTATTTTTAACCGCTCCCTTCCTCATAAGGAACTCGAAGAAAGTCCTTACGGATGCAAGCTTCCTCGATATCGACGACCTCGAGTTTCTCGTATACAGCCAGCTAATATATGCCCTTACCGGCGTCTCGTCGAGCTTCTCGAAATCGATTGCGCCCGCTTCTTCGCCGATGAGCTTTTTTTCTTTTATGACGCGCAGGAACTCGCCTATATCGGTGATGTACGCCTTGACGGTGTGTTTCGAGTAATTCCTCTCGGACCCCAGGTAGTCCCTGAAATTCTGAATGAGCTGTTCCATGATATTAATCGTTATAATATAAACACCGCTCCCTATCTTTCAATGGAGGGGATTTATCGTGAGCGGGAGAGGCATAAAAGGGGTCCGGGTCCGGCACATAGCTCCGCCTGTAAATTATATGTTACGTTGCGGGCGCTATACGGAGAAGCGAGGCCTTTAATTACTGAACCCCGCGTAATCTTTAGAGAGCTCGTCATAGAATAAACCCGACAGCTGCACGCGTTTCGCGCCTATGTAGCGTTTCTTGTAATACTGTTTGTTTATGCTGTCGATGGTTACCTTCCGGGATGCCGAGGAGGCGTGTATAAACTCATCGTTCCCTATGTAAATACCTACATGTGAAGGGTATTTCGCATACGTCGTGAAAAATACGAGGTCCCCTGTATCGAGTTTCTTCTTGGAAACCTTGAATCCGGAGCTGTAGTATATATCCCTTGCTGTCCTGGGCAAATATACGTTGAACCTGCTGAATATTTTCTTCACATAACCCGAGCAGTCGATCCCGGTCGCGAGGTCGTTTCCGCCGAATTTATAGGGGGCCCCCAGATACTTCTTTGCCACCTGTATGATGCTTTCTTTTGAGAACCTCCCGTTTTCGACCTCGGGATCCGTATAGTTATATTGTCCGTTCGATTCATGAATGGCGGGTTTCTCGGTTACGACTCTATATTCAGTTTCCTGCCGTTCGTAGCCGGGGATATATAGGACCTGTCCGGCTCTGATCGAATTACCCTTTATATTATTTTCTCTCTTGAGCGCTTTTATGGTAACGTCGTAACGCCGGGCTATGCGGCCGAGCGTGTCGCCCTTTTTAACCACATATTCACCCCTCGGAAGGGAGGACGCCGCCACGCTTTCGGTTTCACTTTCGCCCGAGCCTGCCGAGGACAGCCCGGGTATGCTGAGTCTCATGCCCGCCCGCAGCGTGTCGCTCGAGAGTCCGTTCGCCTTCATGATCGCACTTACAGGGATACCGAACTTTTTACCGATTTTACTGAGCGTATCGCCCCTTGCGACCGTGTATTTGGATTGGGTTACCTTCTCCTGCGGAACGGGGATGAGGAGTATGTCGCCGTTATTTATAGTATCTTTCTTGAGAGCGCTCGCTTTCTTGATTTCCTCTACCGTGACCCCGAAGCTCTTTGCTATATTGCCGAGCGTATCGCCCGGCTTAACGACGTACCTCTTCTTGATATAGACTTCGCTCGCGTGTTCAGGCGCCGGTTCCTTTATTACAGATTCTTTTATTACTACTTCTTCTTCGGTCTCTACGGTGACCTCGGTGCCGGGGACTATCAACACCTGTCCCGACCTCAGATTACTGTTTTTAAGCCCGTTTGCCTTTTTGAGCTCGCTTTGTGAAACACCGAATTTGAGAGCGAGGTGTCCGAGCGTGTCCCCTCTTCTGACTGTGTATTCCCGTGAATACTTCACGGTTTCGGTGGTTTCGGTTACGGATACGGTCTCTGCGGCCGGCTCTTTCTGTACGGTCTCACCTGCGGCGACCGTCGTCCCGGACGTGTTGAGCACGAGCCTTTGGCCGATCCTGAGATTGCTGTTTTTTAGATTGTTGTACTTCTTGATGCGCTCTACCGATACGCCGAACGTTTTCGAAAGCACGTACAGCGTGTCGCCCTTTTTTACGATATATTCCGACGGCGCATTATTTTGAGCGTCCTTTTTGTCAGGGGCCGGGTCTCCCTTGTCGTTATTGGCGGCAAGAGTTCCCTTGTCATTGTCCGTCCCCATTCCGGGGACAACGAGCACCTGCCCGATCCTGAGCTTCCTGCTGTCGAGGTTGTTGAGCTTGATCAACTCATCGGTGCTTACGCCGAGCCTTTTGGCGATCGCGCCCGGGGTGTCGCCTTTTCTGATAACGTATTCCCTAGAACGTGTCTCGGAAGGAGCGGGAACTTCGACTGTCTCGGTCCGGTCCGGTTCTGCGCTTTCTTGACCCGAGGAAACGGCTTCTTGTTTATTTACTATATTTTCATTCTGCTGCGGAGTGTAACCGGGGACCGTGAGCTTCTGTCCGACCTGGAGCTTCCTGCTGTCGAGGTTGTTGAGCTTTATTAATTCATCTGTGCCGACACCGAGCTTTCGGGCGATTCCGCCCGGGGTATCGCCCTTAACCACGGTGTAAACGCCTGCGTTTACCGGTGCGGGCTTATCAGGGGTTATAGTTGCATCTGCATGAACAGCTTCGGTTTCAGACTTTATCTTCCCAGGTATTCTGAGGACTTGTCCAATCTGCAGTCTATCGTTCTTAAGTCCGTTTGTTTTCTTGATGTCTGCGGTCGATGCGTTGTACATGACCGCGATGTGTCCGAGCGTATCGCCCTTTTGGACGGCGTAACCGGACGTCTCCGCGGGAGCTATTTTGGGAGAGTCCTGTACCTTGCCTGTTTTCCCACTGCCCGCATCTGCCGTTACCGGCTTGTGAGGCTCGCTGACTTTAACCGGATCGGAATTTGAGGATGGGATTAAAAGCTTTTGTCCGATTTGTAGTTTTGTATTCTTTAAATCGTTTGCTTCTTTCAGGTCTTCCGAAGAGAGACCGTATGTTTCCGCTATTTCGCCTAATGTATCGCCGTTCTTTACGGTGTATTCGTTATTATTGCTGCGAGCAATGTTTTTTGCCGTTGTGTCCTCGCCGTTGACGGAGACCCCGATTATTAAAACGTCGCCGATATCCAGCCTGTTATCTTTTAGCTTGTTTATTGACTTTAGCTCGTCGACTGTAAGCCCGAACTTTCTGGATAAATCATAAAGGTTATCTCCTTTTTTGACTGTGTATTTTTCGGTCGCCAAAGCTGATGCCGGAAGGAGAACCGCAATAAGGATAATTAGGGAACGCCTGAGTACCATACCTATACCTCCTGCAGAGACAAAATCTTAAAAAAATCCAATCCCGGAATAAAATGCCGAGATCCGGTCATGCTTTCTGGTCTAGGTTTTCAAAGAACTAAGTAAACTACTTAAAATTAACTGGGACTGATTATACATGAAAAAAATAAGATATGTAAGAGGAATTATATAGTTATGGATATTTCTCGTTTTTCGGGTTAAGACGCCTGCTTAGTTTAATATTTTCAGGTGGCGTTATTGTGTGAGGAACGGTACGTTCTTCCTGAGCCATTCGCCCAGAGGCAGTCCTAGGATATGGAGAATGATAATGGTTCCGTCCCTTTCCCTTTCCCTGGTGAGCACCTGTCTTATAAGCCTAGAAGCGATTTTCTCCATTTCACCCGCGCCGAGTCCCGAGGTGTCGAGGAGCTCGCTCATCCTGAGTGTGATGACCCCCATTTTAGGGGAGCTGAAATCGGAATCGCCCGAATACTCTATATTGAAGGTTACATCGTAAGGGGCGGAGCTGTCCGGTGGTATGTCCGATATACCAACGATACGTATATAGTCGAGTGTCGGCATGCGTATCACCAATTGTATTCGATAAGGCCGTGGGGCGGCATGCCGCGGTCATGTATATACAGACCGGCAGGGGCGGGACTTATTCGATGATATTGGTGCATATATAGAGGAATTCATCCCCGAGCTCCCAGTTGATGGTCATTATCTGGATCTGGCCTTTATCCTTGAGGTCGTTCAAGGCCTCGACGACCCTTATCTTCGTCTGGTTGAATTCGAGCCCCGGGTTCTCATCCACGATTGCCTGCGTGAGCCTGTCGGTATTGGAGTTCCCCTGCCCCGCGCCCTTGCAGAGTAGATTTAGCAATTGAGATTCTATATCGTTCATTGCGTCCTCCCGGGTTCATATTCCCGGACATGCATGGTAACTCGCCCTTATCCGCAACCCTTTTACGGAAGCCCGCGAAAGAGAATCTAAAACGAAATATAGTGTATTATACAAAAAAGTGCAATAATACATGCATATAATAATCAGCACCCCGCTTAGGGAGCGTTGATGACGGCGCTTGATGAAAGTCCTTCTTTATACCCATGAATTCCCCCCGTTTCTGGGAGGGTTGTCTACGACGAGCCTGAAGCTGGCAAGAGGTATATGCGGCACGGGTATAGAGACAGTCGTGCTCGCCCCCGGCTACGGCCGGGAGGACCGTGCGATAGACATGAGGCTCGGATGCCGTGTCAT
>DATIET010000374.1:0-5217 GCA_035455615.1 Thermodesulfobacteriota bacterium | reverse complement strand
AACGGTGAGAGCGGGAAATTATATACGGGAGCATATAAGACCCCCTCTCGCCGTCTTAATTCCGGAGGTTGAATTGTCTGTAGTTCTCATTTTCGTATAAGGAGGTGATTAATATGTTGAGCTGGGCGGCAACATTTCTTGTAATCGCAATAATAGCCGCGGTTCTCGGGTTCACCGGTATCGCCGGCGCGGCGGCCGGTATTGCAAAGATACTGTTCGTTATATTCCTTGTCATTTTTATAGTGTCGATTATATTCGGCAGACGGGCGGTTTAGGACATGTCAGGTGTACGGTCCCGGGGCGCCAAAGCATAGAAATGGCCCGAGGAACATTATGCGCTCGAATTAATCCTTGCTGAAAAATAGCCCGCCGCGTTTGCAAATTGTGAGAGTGCTATCAGCAATGAGAGTAAGGGCTTATAATGGCATGAAGTTTTCCAGGGATATAGCAGCAACCCGGTGTAAAATTCCAGAGGTTCGATCTTCATTGCTTTCTGGCTGCGGCTGGCCCGTATTTTATGGTACTTGTGCGCGCCCTGGCCGTAATTAAAATGCTGCCTCAAGAAATTGCTGAAGTTAAGCGGGTGGGCGTGGCGCACGACCGCCTCAGGGGCGTATAGCGTCTTGAATCCTTTATAGAGGTACCTGTCGCAGAATTCCCTGTCCTCGGCGGCGGCGAGTGGAAAGGTCGTATCGAATCCCCCGACCTTGAGGAATTGCTCTTTTGACAGCGCCATATTGTTTGATGCTATAAACATCGCGTCCTCTCTATTATAGTAGGAATAGAGAAAATCGATGATAAGCTGGCTCGCCGTAGAATAGGAATTCTCCGGTAAATCATTGACAGTCCGTCCCGCGACTAATAACTCCGGATTCGGATCCAATGCCTCTTCCAAACTTGTGAGCCAGTGCTGCGAGGGTTTACAGTCATCGTCCGTAAACGCGAGATATGTGGCGCTCGATTCTGAGGCACCCCGGTTCCGCGCGGTCGCGGGCCCCGCGTTATCCTGCCTGAGAAGCCTCACGTTGATTCTCCTCTGAAACGCTCCTACGATTTCTTCGAGGGAGGTCTTGCTGCCGTCGTCGACAACGATGACTTCGAAGCCGTCCCTGGGGTATGCGAGCCCGGCTACCGCATCAAGGCACTCTTTTAGCTGCTTCGGCCGTCCGTATGTGGGAATAATTATTGAAAAACGCTCTTTGGAATCGGTCATCTTGCTATATTATAGTTCCTTCTGGTGCGGGCCGGATTATTTTTCTCTCCTGAGGGATTGACCCTCCGTTATAATTAAACCGTTCTGATAAAAAAGCAGAGAAGTGAATATCACGATTGTAATTATGTCTTGACTAATGTTGTTGGATGTATATACACCAACTTGAAATATTGCCACATCTGTCCCGGAAAATAAAGGGACGCCGGGTCAGATGTCGAGCTTATGTCCCTTCATAACGGCGGGGACCGGCTCGCCTAAAAGTGACAGAAAAGTCGGGGCGATGTCCAGAACCTCTATGTTGTCGATTTTTCCGCTTTTTTTCACGGAAGGTCCTGACAACGCGAAGAATCCCCGAGAGGAATGGTCGCTCCTCCTGAAGAACTCGGGTTTTTTCTGTTTCAATTCTGCATCTGGATGACTGACCCGTTCCATGAAGCTTCCGGATTTCCATTCGACGAAGACGTCCGGGAGATAATCGTGCGGGGCGCAATTAAAAATCTCGACGGTTTTGTTAACGGAGACGACAGCGGGTTCGCCGGTTGCGGTGTCGGTCAGTTTGTATAATTCACGCACGATTCTGTCGACGAGGGCATGATATTCATCGCCGGGTTCGACGATTCCATGAGGCTCTCGTCCCTTGAGGTTAACGCGTATGAAGCTGGTATATGAGACGGGCATAGAAAAAGCCGTAGTCCGGCCCCAATCTGTTCCCTTCCTGAATTGGTCGGAAACCAGTTGCTCCCTTTTTTCCCGGGACATGCGCTTGCTGAGCCATATCCGTACCGTCTCCGGGAGTAGCCTTCGCGCAATATCTATTGGCCTAAGGGAATATGAGCCTCCGTCCGGTGATGCCTGAAATCCGAGCTGTCTGCAAAACGCCTCGCCCAGAGCCGCATTCGGGTAATCGTCTTCCATTCCGACTGAAGATACGATACAGATATTAGGGTCGTCTAATTGTTTTAGAATAAGTCCGATTTCGGTATCGATTGCCTTGTATACGTCTCTGATGGCATTCGTCAGTTCGCAATCCTCATCGCCGATGTCCCTGTTTTTCGGATGGTATTTCCAGAACTGGTGGTTCGCCGCGTGCGACTCGGCGAAGATCATGAAAGAGAGATCGAATTTGTCTCGATTGATGAGATAACGGCACATCTCGCCTTTTATCCTGATATTTGTTAATAATTTCCTGTATATTTCCAAGTCTTCATCGAAAGTGCTGTTATGGTTCTCCACGGTTAAGAGTTTCTGTCCGTATTTCTTACATATCTCATCCATTACTGACGGCGGCTCGGAGACCGTAACGAAATGATACGGGTCCCAATTATGGTGAGTCGCCCAGTTCGCGACCTGGATTCCCGCAAGCCCTTTATATAGATGCGTGTCGGCCGCATCGATAACAAGGGTTTTTTTATTCGTTCCGATTAAATGAGACCAGAGGGGAGGTGCGTCTATATCGAGCCCCGTTACTGATTTTAGATCGTATGTCCCGGGTATCAGCTGCCTGAAGTAGTAGTAACCGTGCCGGCTGCGGGAAATACCGCTTAAAAGCGAGATCCATACCCCGTGCTCGGTGACCAGCTCCGGCCCCGCTGTCCTGCCCCATATGCCGGTTTTCATTATGGAGGAAATGTTGGGCAAATGACCCTGATCGACCCACTCTTCTATAAATAGAGGATCACCGGCGTCGATGCCTATGATAACGAGGGGAGGGTTTTCTTTGTCGGGTTTCATTTAACAGGCACCAATTATAAATGGTTTTGGCACTCTTTCAATTTGGGAGCGGCTTACGATGATATATCGGACCGTCGTCAGTGCTGACAAACACCGCTGTTGTCGGATGGGACGGGTCTAAAGGACAGGAGCTTCCGGAGGAAGTAATTCTCCGGCTCGAAGAGCACGGGATCGTCGCCGGGGTTTGATACCTTTTTATTAGAGTCTTTCCTGACATATTCGAGCTCGGTTTCATCGGATTCGGAACCGTCGTTCGTGCTCATATAGCGTCTGAGCTCGAAATACGGGATCAGGTAGCCCTTCACGTTGAAGGTTCTTAGACTCGGGTCCGAGGAGTGCTTTATTTCTGCGAGGTCGGTTTGATAATCAGCCAGATAAAACGGATGCCGGATAATCAAATGATTTGTAAAGCCCCCTTCGGTGCGCAGGTTGCTGAACATGGACCATGCCGTTTGTGTTTTCAGGCCGAGATAGGGGCTTCCGCCGTTAATAGCGATGATGAGCGGGAACAACATTAATATTTTATAGCGGGGAATAAAATATCGGCTCCTCCCGTAGTATAAGGGTTCCCCCTTTCGAAGTGTAATCAGGAATACGGCGATCAGAGCGCTGCCGAATAACCCCCAGAGTGCGAGGAAGACGTAATAGAGCCTCGTTTTCCCGAGCGTCCAAACCTCTATTGGCTCTATGAAAGGCCGTACAGCCGGATAATTCAGTTTTGCGTAAATTAAAAGAGCCAGACCGGCGGCGACTGTCGTTATCAGGACAGGCGTTTTAACCTTGCCGATCAATCCTGGGTCGAGGGAGTAATTATACAATTCCCGTATCCTCGAACCGTTCCACAGCTCCCGGAGTCTTTCCGAAATATTGTCGGGTGTAAACAGAAACAGCATGGCGTATGTGACCGCCGAAAAGTTGTAGTATTCAAACATTCCCAGAATGAAATGGAAGAATAGCGCGACGATTATTCCGGCTATCCGCAGCCTGCTCGTCAGGAGAAAAAGAGGTATCGCGATTTCCGCGGCCAGGGTTCCGTATATGGGCAATATTTCCGAGAAGAGGGGTGATTGAAGGAATCCGGGATAATTGAACGATGACGAGAAGATTTTTGTGCTGCAGCTGACGGCCGGATCGAACCAACCCGTATTGAGTTTGTGAAAGAATGAGAAGAAGTAGAGTAAAAGAAGTTCAAGCCTGAGGGCGGGAGCGAACGTGTTAAATAACCGGGGCCTCTCAATACCCGTATTCCTGGCTGAGATAATAAGGATAAGCGCTGATACCAGGATTGTAAGGTTAACGACTGACGCGAACAGCCAGTGGTTTGGAATCCAAGGCATTTTTTCAAAGGCATCGATGAGCTGCAGTATAATTAATACGTAAAGCCTGTACGCGGAGGAGGGTTTCAAGATAACGGATACGGCCGAGACACCGAGCGCGAAAGAAACCGGGGAATGAAGCCAGATGTTCCATTTCCCGAGGTGAAAAATTACGGCAGCCGCCCATAAGAACGAAAAGATAGTGAATCTATCGTCTGGTAATGATTCTTTCCGCGTCGACTTGATCCTGCCGATATTCATATACCAACGACCCGATTCCATCATTCGATATATCTTAGGAGAGAATGAATCCCTATTGGTAACAACACTTTCATGTGGCTCTCAGTAAAAGTCTCTCATACATGCCGAGCAGCTTGCCAAGATACAACTCTTCGCTGAATCTCGATTCCGAGCTGCTGCGTCCTGCTCTGCCGAGGGTCTGAGACAGATTCCTGTCACTCAGAAGCAAAATTAATTTTTCAGCGAGCGCGTCCACGTCCCCCGGGGGCACCAGGAAGCCGCTCTTTCCGTTCTCGATAATTTCTCTCGGTCCTCCCGAGTCGCTTGCCACTACCGCCGTCCCCCTCATCATCGCCTCTAGGGCGATTAAGCCGAAAGGTTCGGCCCAGAGCGAGGGCACGGCTAGCACCCATGCCCGGCCGAGCACGTTTTCGAGTTCCGAATGCGATAGATGTCCGTGAAAGGTAACGTTCGAATATAAATCCAAATCACTGATCAGACGCTTTAATCTCTCACTTTCTGGCCCGTCGCCGGCAATCAGGAGTCTGGCCGCCGGTAACTTCTCCGTTGTTTTCGCGAATGCGCGAAGCAATATATCGACGCCTTTTTCCCGCACGAGACGCCCTGCGTATACGACGGTCGGTACTTCCAATAATGAAGGGCTTACCAGTCTTCCGGGTATGCCGTAGTGAAGCACTTCCACCCCGTCGATACCGT
>DATIET010000373.1:0-6413 GCA_035455615.1 Thermodesulfobacteriota bacterium | reverse complement strand
GAGGAAGCTTATGAAGTCGTCCAGGCGATCGAATCCGGTGACAGGGACGAGCTGATAGAAGAGCTCGGCGACCTTTTATACGAGGTGCTTTTTGCCTCCCAGATCGCCGAGGACAGTACGGGTTTCGGTATAGACGACGTGATCGACAGGCTCCATAACAAGCTCGTGAGGAGGCACCCCCACGTGTTCGGAGAAGAGAAGGCAGCCAACGCAGAAGAGGCCGTGAAGAGATGGCATTCCCAGAAGCTAAAGGAGAAGTCGAGGAAGAGGAGGCTCCTCCACATCCCCCGCACTATGCCTTCACTGCTGAGGGCTCAGAGAGTCGGCGAGAAGGCGTCTCAGGTGGGCTTCGACTGGAGCGGTGCCGACGAGGTGATAGACAAGGTGAGAGAGGAGCTCTCGGAGCTCGAAGTAGAAATGAAAAACGGTGATACAGCGGCAATCGAGAAAGAGTGGGGGGACCTCGTCTTTTCCCTCGTCAACCTCGGGAGGCATCTGAAGATAGACGCGGAGGGGGCCGCCCATAGGGCGATCGACGGCTTCATCGAGAGATTCGGAAGGATAGAAGACAAAGCCGAATCGCGCGGCAAAGAGCTATCCGAGTTATCGCTTGCAGAAATGGACGAGCTCTGGGAAGAGGCTAAGCGCGACACACGCACATAGTGCGTTTTACGAACCTACCCTGCCTCTTCCGCTTTGACCAGCAACGAAACCCAATCCGTTCGCCCTGCTTGCGGCACGTCGCCCGAAGGCTTTGAGCCGTAGGGTGATCCGGCTTAGCCTTGGCGAAGCCGGAAGCTTGTCGAAGGGTCGAAGTACGCTTTCTTTAATTCCTTCCCCCTAGAGGGGGGAAGGCCAGGATGGGGGTGTACATTGAAAATCTAATTTCTCTTTTTTAATTTTATGCAACTAAACAGTATCGGTTTGAGAAGTTTTATCGGAAAGTATTTTAAATCTCTCTCCCCACCAGAATCCCGAGGAGCTTCCACCCTTCGTATATGAATACTGGAGAAGTGCTCGCCGATTTCTCGGTATAGACGAATTTATCGTTCTTTACGCTCTCGTCTTCCGAGCTGTATATGGCGAAGGGCACGGGCTCGTTCACGTGCGTCCTTAAATCAATAGGTGTCGGGTGGTCCGACATGACGAGTATCTTATAGTCCCCGAACCTCTTAATCCCTTCGAGCACGCGTCCCACTACGCGTCCGTCGAAGTCCTCTATCGCCTGAATCTTGAGCTCCGCCTTCCCGACGTGACCAGTCTCGTCGGTGGATTCTATGTGTATCATGGTCAGGTCGACGTCTTCTAACGAATTCAGGGCATAGTCGACCTTGCCTTCGTAGTTCGTATCCAGATAACCGGTCGCACCGGGGACGTCTATCACCTTGAGCTTCGCGTAGTGCCCAATCCCCTTTACCAGGTCGACTGCCGAAATGACAGAGCCTGTGAGGCCGTAGAGATCTTCGAACGACGGCATATCCGGCGCCACTCCCTGCCCCCAGAGCCATATGCTCGTAGCCGGGTTCTTCCCATCGGCGATCCGCTTTTTGTTTACCGGGTGGTCTTTCAGTACCTCCCTCGACCGCTCTATCAATTCGTTAAGCTTTTCAGTCCCCGGTCCCGACGGTATGAAGGCGTCTATTACTCTGCCCGATATATCGTGCGGCGGGGTCGTATGTATGTCCGCGTTCCCGCCCGCCCATACGAGGAGGTGCCTGTAGCTCACGCCCGGAAAGAAAATCAAATTTTTTTCATCCAGTTCTTTTTTCAGGTCGAGTATTATCGCGCGCGCCTCTTCCGTGGTGATGTGACCCGAGCTGTAGTCCTCCATTATCAGGCCGCCGTTCTGTGGCGCAAGCGTAACGAGGTTACATCTGAGCGTAACGTCACCGTCTTTGAGCGGCACGCCTATGCTCGCCGCTTCGAGAGGGGACCTGCCCGTGTAATAAATATTCGGGTTATATCCGAGGACGGTCAGATTGCCGACGTCGCTTCCGGGAGGAAGGTTGTCGGGGATGGTCTTCACCATGCCGAATTTAATCGCGGACTTCGCTATCCTGTCGAGGTTGGGCGTATTCGCAGCTTCGAGCGGGGTCTTCCCGCCCAGCTCCGGCAGAGGGTGGTCGGGCATCCCGTCGCCCTGCAGTATCACGTATTTCATGAGGATAAGATGTTAAATGCTTTTGGGGAAGAATCAAGGAGAAACAATTGGTTATGCGGATCTGAAAACGCGATGCCCCAATTTGGTATGGCATCTCATGAGAGCCCGTGGCTCGCCATCTTAATCACTTGCTTCTCCGCATGGTACGAGCTCCTGACGAGGGGGCCCGCCTCGACGTGCGGTATCCCTATCACGTTCTCGCCGTAGGTTTTAAGGGATTCGAACTCCATGGGGTGGTAAAATTTCGATACGGGCAGGTGTTCGTTCGTGGGCTGGAGATACTGGCCGATAGTAACTATATCGCACCCGGCTTTCTTCAGGTCCCCGAGCGTCTCTATCACTTCGTCCATATCTTCGCCGAGGCCGACCATGATGCCCGATTTGGTGAGCATGCCTTCGTGCCCGAGCTCCTTCCCCTCAGAGAGCACCTTGAGCGACCACTCGTAGTTCGCCTGAGGCCGTACGGACCTTCTTCCTCCGGCGGGAGTGAGCTGCGGGTAACGGTATAGTCTCGGCACGGTTTCGATGTTGTGATTCAAAACGTCGGGGCCGGCGTTCAGTATCTCGCCAAGCGCATTCGAGTCCCCCTTGAAATCGGGAATGAGCACCTCTATCTTCACGGACGGGTTCTCGGCCCTCACTTTCCTGATGGTCTCAGCGAAAATGCGGGCGCTCTCGTAGTTCTTATCGTCGCGGTTTACCGACGTTATCACTATGTGTGTTATGTAAGCGTTATTCAGGGTGAGATCCTTCACGGCCTCCGCCACCCTCCCGGGCTCGTTCCAATCGAGCTCCCCGCCCCTTCCGGTTTTCACATGACAGAAGCCGCAGCTCCTCGTGCACGTGTCCCCCAGGATCATGAACGTGAGGGTCCCCGCGCCCCAGCATTCTCCTATGTTCGGACACCTGGCCTCCTCGCATACCGTATGGAGGTTGAGCGTCCTCATCAGGTTTTTAAGATGAGTGTAATTGGGGCCCTTGGGGAGCTGAGCCTTTATCCACTCCGGTTTTCCTCTGTTCCTCATATTAGTAAATTAAGTTCCCTCGTGACCGCGTCGCCCGTGACGCACACATGCCCGGTCAGCCGCCGTGAGACGAGCTGTCTATCGCGGAAGGCGGGGTAAAAGGAGAAGGGTCCGGCTTCTTCAGCTTTTCTTCCCTCTGTCTATCCTCTATGAGCTCTCTGTTCCTCGCTTCGAGCTCCCTGATGCGCCTCGATTTCTCTTTCGATTCCGCGCTCGAGCTGATTGACTGCAGAGCACCGAAGATGACAGCTACGACAGCTCCCGCCGCAAAAGCAGTCAATATTATTACGACGTTCATGGTCAAATAAGGCCCTATTTTGTAAAACTTGAGGTCGAGCCCCAGCGTGACTTCTTGTGTGAACATTTGCATGTTCTGTGTATACAGGATTGCGAAGAAGAGTATTATCAGAATTATGAAAAGGACTTTTATATATCTCATATCATCACCTCTCTAATGATTTTAAATGCTTGCTTAGGGTCTCGTATGTATCTTCGAGGTATTCGGGCATAACCCTTATATCTCCGATGACGGGCATGAAATTAGTGTCCCCGCTCCACCTCGGCACGATGTGGAAATGGAGATGGTCGTCGATGCCGGCCCCGCCCGTCCTGCCGAGGTTCATGCCGATATTGAACCCCTCCGGTTTTATGACTTGAAGTATGTCGAGGCATTTGGCGGTGAGGTCCATCAATTCGAGCCTTTCATTCGGCGTGAGGTCCGAGAAATTATTCGTGTGTTTGTATGGGACTGTCATAAGGTGCCCGTTCGAATAGGGGTAACGGTTCATTATAATGAAGCTAGTCTCACCAGTATATAATATGAGATTATCTTTGTCATTCCCTTCTTTGGGTTTTTTACAAAATATACAACCCTCTTCCTTATCCCCGGTTATATATTTGAGCCTCCAGGGCGCCCAGAGCACTTTCATAATCAGTTAATTATATCAACCAGATAGAAAAGTCCAAAGCTGTATTTGGAAGGCATGCTCGTGATGCCGGGTATGTCGAGCCTAGATTCCAGGAGTTCGAGGAGCTGGGATTTCTTCTTCGGGTAGTAGACAAGGCCCGGCTTTCCTTTTATCCCCGCCATATTCGCCGCGAGGTCGATGGCGTCGTTTATCGTGCCTGTTTCGTCTATGAGCCTGAGTTCCTTCGCCTGCTCCCCCGTGAATATCTTTCCGTCTGCGACTTTATCGACTTCCGCCGCCCCTAGTCCCCTCGACTCTGCAACCGCCGACTTGAACTGTGAATAGACGTTGTCTATGAGCCCCTGCATATATTCCCTGTCTTCGGGGGTCATTCCCCTGAACGGGGAGCCGACGTCTTTATATTTTCCGCTCTTCAGCACTTCTATGTCTACCTTGGCCCACTCTAGGAGCTTTTCATAGCTCATGAACTCCGCAACCACGCCTATGCTGCCTGTAATCGTCCCCGGGTTTGCGAATATCTTCTCTGCGGCGCACGCGATGTAATAACCCCCCGAAGCGCCGACGTTTCCTATGCTCGCAATGACAGGCATATCCTTTCTCAGCTTTTTGAGTTCGGTGTAAATTTCCTGCGAAGGCCCTACGGCTCCGCCGGGTGATTCGATCCTGACGACGACCGCTTTTACATTTTTGTCTTCTTTTATCTTGGATATGCTGTCTATGTACGACTGGTCGTCGAGGATTATGTCTTCGACCTTGAGCACCGCGACCTTATCCACGGTCGAGAACCCGTCGTCGCCCGACATAAGGAAACCGCACCCGATCCCCGCGATGAAGGTGAAAAAGAGGAGCACGAGCACCCCTGCTACAATGAATGCGTTCCGCACCCTCAGATGACCTCGTCGTTATTTATCTGCTTCAACTTTTCCCTGAGCACGTCTCCCAGCTTGGCCGTCGGCTCCCCTTGAGACGATATGAAATTCGATACCCTTTCCTTGTCCTGCCAGTCGTCATATTTTCTTTTGCTGAGGTTCACCTGCCGCATCCTCTTGTCGAACCCGGTCACCTGGGCTGTTATTTCGTCCCCGATTTTGAAGCTTTTGGCTGCGTCCCTCTGCCCCTTTTCCTGGCTGAGCTCGCTGGCTCTAATGTATCCCTCTATCCCTTCCTCGAGCTCGATCACTATACCGCTGTCTTTAATTTCCTTGACTTTCCCGGTTACGGACGAACGGCCGGTCTTATACTTTTTCTGCACTTCCTCCCAGGGGTCGGCGGCAAGCTGTTTCAGCCCGAGTCCGATCCTCTGATTCTTGTCGTCGACATTCAGCACGACAACGTCGATCTCGCTCCCCCTTTCGAAGGATTCCTCCGGATTTACCCTGCCTTTCCAGGAAATGTTGTCGGGTCTTACGAGTCCGACGATATTCTCGCCGACTTCTACGAATAAACCCTTGTCGGTAACGTTCTTGATAACGCCCTTTATCCTCGAGCCCTGCGGGTTATTCTCCTTGAAAAGCTGCCACGGGCTCGGCTCTATCTGCTTAAGGCTGAGAGAAATCCGCCTGTTCCCGCTGTCCACGTCGAGGACGACCGCTTCCACGGGGCTTCCGGCCTGCACGATCTCTTTCGGGTGGCGGAATCTTTTCGTCCATGTGATCTCGGAAATATGCACGAGACCCTCGATGCCTGGCTCAAGCTCCACAAAAACCCCGAAATCCGTTATCGACACAGCTTTCCCTTTGATCTGGGATCCAGGCTTGTATTTTTCTTTCACTGATGTCCAGGGGTCAGGTGTCGTATCCTTGAGGCTCAGGGTTATCTTGCCACCTTCATCTATCTTGAGAACTACTGTCTTTATTATCTGGTCTCTTGAGAGTACATCGCCCGGGTGCGCGACTCTGCCCCATGTAAGCTCGCTTACCGGAATGAAGCCCTCGATGCCGCCCAAGTCTACGAATACACCCTGGTTTATGATATTGACGACCTTTCCCGAAATCTCTTTGCCGGCTTCTATCCCGGAAAGGGTTTCTTTTCTGAGGACTTCTCTCTCCTCCTCGAGATAGGCCCTTCTCGACAGCACGATGTCGTTTCCTGCGAGCTTTATAATCCTGGCTTCGATCGTTTCGCCGACAAGGCTGTCTAAATCCTGCCTGGGCGATATATCGATTTGCGATCCGGGTATAAAGGCCCGTATCTCGATCTTTTCCCCTATATCGGCGATGACTCCGCCCTTGACCTTCTGCGTTACCCTCGCTTTTATGAGCTCGCCCTTATCGAAGCAATCCTGTATTCTCTTGTTCT
>DATIET010000372.1:0-2524 GCA_035455615.1 Thermodesulfobacteriota bacterium | reverse complement strand
AGGTGGAAATTTGTTCCATCACATTTACGATCTCGTAATAGATACAAAGTGCAGCGATGCTGCGCTCGCCGCAAGATTTTCCAGGCTGGTTGAAGCCCTGGGTTTCGTACCCGGAACGCACCGCCACGCCAGATTTATTGTGACACTTGAGCTGAAGTCGAGAAACGCGGACCGGAGAGACCGGGCCGTCACTGCTCCGGCATATATATTTGGTTCAACAAGAGTATTCTCTGAAAACGGACTCCAATACCTTACTTACAGCAAGTCCAGATTTTCTGTAAGCTCCGCGAGCAAATCGGGCGTCGTGGAGCTCGATGAATCCTTTTGGCAGAAGGCATTCTATGCCCGGAATTCCTTCATTATAATGGGGTTAATCCTGTTATTCTGGCAATATGGATATCATGAATTGCATGGGGCCGCACTGGTGAAAAATGGAAAGGGGCTGCTGATCACAGGCCCATCCGGGAGTGGAAAATCCACCCTGGCCATAGGTTTGATCCGACAGGGTTGGTGCTTTCTGACAGATGATATGATCCTGCTCCATAAGGGGGAGCGATCTGTCGAAGCATTGACCATCAGGAAGTATTTTAAAGTCGATATTGAAGTAATGAAAAAATTCCCGGAACTCTCAAGAATCAGCCCAACGCATGTCCCCAGATTGAAAAATAAAGTATTTCTGTATTTGGATGAAGTATTCAGCGGAAAGCAGTTATACAGGTGTACCCCTGAAATTATAATCTTCCCCCGGATTACCCGCGATGCCGAAAGCAGGCTGGTTCCGATGAAGCAGTCTAGTGCATTCATAAAATTGCTCCTGAATAACTGTTATAATATGTTTCTGGAAAAACGCACAATAAAAAATAGATTGAATACCATGGAGTCACTCATGGCTCAGGCCATGAGCTATGAATTGAACCTGGGTCTCGATCTTTATGAAAATCCCGGAAAAATCTATGATGTCGTACCAATTTTAAGAGATTTATAGCCGCATGGACGAAAGATTGAGCATCGACGGGGTTTATGCTTATGGTCAGGTTAAGCTTGGAGAATATTAAAAAGAACTTCGGTACGTTTAACGAATTTCAGCTTTTTCTGAAAATATTGATATTGATACCTGTAATGGAAATCTCAATCAAGCTGTTCTCAATGCCACGTCTGATGTATTGGATAACCCCAAAAGAGCGGAGACATCACCGTAATTTGAATGAGAGTTCATTCTGCATTAAAGCCGTCAAATATACCGATTTCTTATCGGGTATGAATTTATGGATATACAGACCCAATTGCCTCAAGCGCTCTCTCGTGCTCTACAGGGTTCTAAGGGACGAAGGTGTGGACGTGCAGCTTTGTATAGGTGCGCGGTTAGGCGACCGGGACGAGGACGAATTGACGGGCGGTAGACTCGAGGGACACGCCTGGCTGGTAAAAGACGGTAGAAATTTTTTGGAGAAAAATGAAGAGACTGCGAATAGTTATAGAGTAACCTATTCGTTCCCGGATTCCGGAATGATGACCATAGACCCAGGACCCCGACATGGAATAGACGCATGAATAAGCCTACCTGCGAACAACAGCTTCAAATTTCTTGTCTCAAGAGTCTCACAAGTACGGAATCACAAAAACAATCATCACCCCGAATCACCCCCGGCATGGACTGGACCGATATAGCGGCCTCCGCCCGATGGCACGGCATAGAACCCCTACTGTATCTGGGCTTGAAGGATAGTCACGAGGCTTGTCACATACCTGCCGATTTTCTGGCAAGGTTGGGCTCGTCCTACTATAGAGCCCTTGCCTCAAACATGGCTCTATACGATGAGTTGAAACGGATCCTGAAATTATTCAACCACGAGGGCCTGGACGTGGTCCTCTTGAAAGGCGCGGCCCTGGCAAAAACTGTTTACCGAAATGCCGCGCTCAGGCCCATGACGGACATAGATATACTCGTAAGGAAGAAGGAGCTTCCCCGCGCTGAAATCCTTTTAAATGAGCTTGGGTACGCATTCAGAGGCACGCGTGCGCCGGATTGGTATAGAAAAAACTATTATCATCTCGTGTTTGTGAATCGGGAGAAGAAATTCCCGGTTGAGGTTCATTGGCATATAGCGAACAGCACTTTCCCTCCCCCGATCGCCGTCACCGACGATTCGATTATGAAAAACTGGTGGGCAAAATCCCGGCGGATCGAACTCGACGGTGAAGAGACTCTGAGCCTTGCACCGGAACACATGCTGTTCCTATTATGCATCCACTTTTTGAAACACCGTTTCCAAAGTCCTTACGGAGGGTATAGGGGCGTTTTCAGCAGCCGGCACGCGCTGATTCAGATGCAGGATATCGTGAGCGTTATTGAATTTTACGGGGCTGATGTCGACTGGGAACATTTTTACGCAGACACCGAAAGAAACAGGGTTTCGAGCGTTGTTGCGTCCGCTCTCGTTCTTGTCAAGGATTTATTCGATCTGGACCTCCGTTCGACCGCCGGTCCAACAGGTTCAAACTGGGGAGCGGTCCACGACGAGGA
>DATIET010000371.1:0-6900 GCA_035455615.1 Thermodesulfobacteriota bacterium | reverse complement strand
CCCGGGCTCGTATTCCCCGGCGTCGCGGGCGCAGTGTGCCTTCTCATGGGGTTCGTCTCGTTCCAGATACTGCCGTTCAACTATGCGGGCATAGCGCTCCTTCTGCTAGGGATTGCGCTCTTCGTAGCGGAGGTCTACGTCGCGAGCTACGGGGCGCTCACCGTGGGCGGGCTCGTAAGCTTCGCTCTGGGGGCGCTCCTGCTGTTCCACACGCCGGAGTCCGATTTAAGGGTTGGGTTCGACGTCGTCATCGCATCGACACTCGCCTTCGGGCTCTTCTTCGCTTACGTAATATTGTATTTGATAAAGGCTCAGAAGCTTACGCCCCGTATGGGGTTCGAAGGTATCATAGGGAAGGAGGGCAGCGCCGTATCCGAAATACAGGCAGCGGGTAAGATATATATCGACGGGGAATACTGGGACGCCGAAAGCGACCAGCCTATACAGAAAGGGGACAGGATAAAGGTAGTCGAAGTGCTCAAGGGGTTTAAGCTCAAGGTAAAAAAGGTATAAGCACATATAGACGAGGAGGCAAAAAATGTTCTCACCGCTTGTAATATTCATAGGAATCATAGTAATCCTCATACTTTCGGGTGTGAAAATCCTGAAGGAATACGAGAGGGGAGTCGTATTCAGGCTCGGCAGGATAGTCTCCCCCAAAGGGCCGGGATTCAACTGGATCATCCCCATCGTGGATAAGATGGTAAAGATAAGCTTGAGGGTAATCACTATGGACGTGCCCCCTCAGGACATAATCACAAAAGACAACGTCTCCGTAAAAGTAAACGCCGTCGTCTATTTCCGCGTCGTCGACCCTGTAAACGCCGTAATACAGGTTGAGAATTACCTCTACGCCACATCGCAGCTCGCGCAGACTACGCTAAGGAGCATATTGGGACAGGTCGAGCTCGACCAGCTCCTCGCCGAGAGGGAGACCCTCAATATCAAGCTCCAAGAGGTGCTCGACAAACACACCGACCCTTGGGGGATCAAAGTTACCCTCGTGGAAGTGAAATACGTCGACCTCCCCCAGGAGATGCAGCGCGCCATGGCCAAGCAGGCGGAGGCGGAGAGGGAGAGGCGGGCGAAGGTCATCTCCGCGGAAGGAGAATATCAGGCCGCGACCAGGCTCGCCGATGCGTCCGATATTCTGTCCCGTAATCCGATGTCATTACAGTTGAGATATCTCCAGACGCTGCTCGAAATGTCCTCGGAAAAGAACACGACGATAGTTTTTCCGCTACCGATTGATCTCATAACGCCGCTCTTCAAAAAGCTCGACAAATCCGGAAGCGAATAAACCGCCAATCATAAAGGAGATGAAATTGAAAAGAACATTCTTCTTCGCCGTACTTTCTTTAGCCCTCATGTCGGCCCTGATATCGTGCAAGTCCCGGGACAAGGATGCGGAAACGGCTTCGAACGAGAACGCCGCCGAGTCAGCGCCCGGCAAACCCGCATCAGAACCGGTTGAGGGCGACTGGCTCATATACCACCTGGGCGCCGAGCCCGCCACGCTCAACCCCATAACGGCGACAGACGCGTATGAGGGGATAATCACGGGCGGGAACGTCTACGAGACGCTCGTCGAGCGTGACAACCAGTCCCTCGAATTGAAGCCGCTGCTGGCCGAATCCTGGACCATATCGGACGACAAGCTCACGTACACGTTCACGATTAAAAAAGGGATAAAATGGCACGATGGAGTCCCGTTCACGTCAGGCGATATCGTATTCTCGTACAAGACGATAATGGACCCCAAGGTCGACGCCCCCCAGCTAAGGAGCTACTACCAGGAGATAAAGAACGTCGAGGCCGTGAACGAGCATACGGTGAAATTCACTTACGCGAGGCCCTACTTCCTCGCTCTTGAATTCTGCGGGGGCATCCCGATAGTGCCGAAGCACATATTCGAGAAGGGGGATTTCAACACAAACCCCGCGGGTCGGGCCCCCATAGGCACGGGCCCGTTCAGGTTCGTGAAGTGGACGACCGGGAGGGAGGTAGTGCTCGAGAAGAACGATGACTACTGGGGGGAAAAACCTCATCTGAACAAGATCGTATTCAGGATAATCAACGACCCCTCCGTCACGCTCCAGGTATTGAAAAGAGAGGAGCTCGACGTCGCGAGCCTCACACCTATACAGTGGGAGAAGCAGACGGGCTCCGCGGACTTCGATAGGAACTTCGACAAGTTCAGCTACTACACACCCAACTACAGCTACATAGGATGGAACTCGACGAAGCCCTATTTCTCGGACAAGCGCGTGAGGAGGGCGATGACGCACCTCGTTAACAGGGATCTCATCCTGGACAAGATAATGTTCAACTTGGGGGCGGTAGTCACGAACCCGTTCTATATCAATAGCCCCGAATACGATAAGGATATAAAGCCCATCCCCTACGACCCCGCCCGGGCCCGGGCGCTTCTCGACGAAGCCGGCTGGACCGATCACAACGGGGACGGGATAAGGGACAAGGACGGCGTGAAGTTCTCGTTCGAGTTCCTCATACCCGGAGGCTCCGAAACGGGCGAGAAGATCGCCACGATACTCAAGGAAGAGCTCGACAAGATGGGGATAGCCATGGAGATACGTAAGACCGAGTGGGCCGTGTTCACGTCGAGGCTGAACGACAGGAAGTTCGACGCCGTTACGCTCGCGTGGTCTATGGGCGTCGAATCCGACCCCTATCAGATATGGAGCTCGACACAGGCCGAGAGCGGCTCGAACTTCGTCGGATTTAAAAACGCCGAGGCCGACAGGTTAATCGAGACGGCGAGGCAGGAGTTCGAGAGATCTAAGAGGATCGAGCTCTACAGGAAATTCTCCGAGATCGTGAACGAGGAGCAGCCCTACACGTTCCTCTTCTGCAGAAAGGCGACCGTCGCCGTCGCCAAGCGCTTCGAGAACGTCATAGTCTACCCCCTGGGAGTCGACCCCATAGAATGGTACGTGCCTTCACCGCTCCAGAAATATACGGAATAAATCAAGGGACGCCAGACCGCGAATCCGAAGGGAGATTTATTTCCGTATACCCGTATAATTTTAATCCGTGCGCGGACAAGAGAGCGACATTTTATAATCGCGCTTAATATTTTCCCTATAACCGCATATAATTCCATTTGGCCCGGACATGAGAGACTATATTATAAAGCGGCTCATACTGCTCATACCCACTTTACTGGGGATCACGATAATTACGTTCTTCATCATCCAGCTCGCCCCCGGAAACCCCGTCGAGAGGAAGCTCCAGCTCGATGAAGGCATAAAATCGGAGGCCATAACGAAGGAGATAGTCGAGGAGACGAAGAGGCTCTACGGCCTCGACAAGCCCATATACGTCCGCTACGGGATATGGCTCAAGCAAATTGTAACGCTCGACTTCGGCCGGTCGTATAAAGACCACCGCCCCGTCATAGATAAGATCGCCGAGCGGCTACCCATCACTATTACGCTCAACGTTATTTCCATAATCATAATATATCTGACAGCCATACCGATCGGGGTATACGCCGCCGTCAGGCACGGGAGCGCAGGCGAAAGAACGAGCACCTTCGTCCTCTTCATCCTCTACTCCATACCGAGTTTCTGGATGGCGATGATTTTGATTTTCTTTCTGGGCGGGGGCGAGTACTGGAACGTATTTCCCGTTTACGGGATACTCTCGCCGGGGGCGGAAAATTATCCCTTACCCGAGAAAGCGGCCGATTTTCTCTGGCACATAGTGCTCCCCGTATTCTGCCTCTCTTACGGGAGCCTCGCATACCTCTCGAGGTTCCAGAAGGGGAGCCTGCTGGAAGTTCTGAGGGAGGATTACGTGAGGACGGCCACGGCCAAAGGCCTCCCCCGGTCGAAGGTCATACTTAAGCATGCATTAAGGAACGCGCTCATCCCGATTATCACTATACTCGCCGGAATACTCCCCGCCATGATTGGCGGGAGCGTGATAATAGAGACTATATTCTCGATACCGGGCATAGGCCAGCTCGGCTTCGAGTCGGTGCTCGCCCGCGATTACCCGATGATCATGGCTATTGCCACGATATCCGCATTCCTCACGCTTATCGGTATCCTGATATCGGACCTCGTTTACGTGCTCGTAGACCCCAGGATTAGTTTCGAGGGCAGAAGTTGACGAAGACAAAGAGCGTCGGATACTGGGGGAGCGTATGGAGGAAATTCAAAAAGGACAGGCTCGCGTTCTCGGCCCTGATTGTGATACTGCTCCTCCTTTTCATAGCAGTGTTCGAGAGTTTTCTCGCTGGAAACAAGCCCATAGTCCTGAAGTACGAAGGGCATTACTATTTCCCAGTCGTATTCCGCTACCCGGAGTTCTTCGGTAGGGATTTCAAGGAGCTCGACAAAAAGCTCGGCCCCGGGGACTTCGCAATATTCCCCCCCGTGAGATACAGCCCTACGGAGAACGACCTCATGTCGATACTGAACCCGCCCTCGGGCGAGCACCCCTTCGGCACGGACGACAGGGGCAGGGACGTGCTCGCGCGCA
Source organism: Thermodesulfobacteriota bacterium (assembly GCA_035455615.1). Taxonomy (GTDB): domain Bacteria; phylum Desulfobacterota_D; class UBA1144; order Nemesobacterales; family UBA2774; genus 2-12-FULL-53-21. The sequence goes on along the minus strand of DATIET010000371.1, from coordinate 2,391 downwards.
TGATATACGGGGCTAGGATTTCGCTCTCGATAGGGTTCATCGCCGTCGGCATATCGGCGGTGATAGGCATCATGCTGGGGGGCATCGCGGGTTATTACGGGGGTACTACCGATTTTATAGTATCGCGCCTCTTCGAAGTGATGATGACGTTCCCCGTCTTCTTTCTGATTCTGACTATACTGGCGTTCAGGGACCCGAGCATATACAACATAATGATAGTGATAGGGGCTACGAGCTGGACGGGAGTCGCCCGCCTCATAAGAGGCGAGTTCCTGAAGCTCCGGAAGTTTGAATACGTCGAGGCCGCGGTCGCACTCGGAGGAAACGACTTCAGGGTGATGATGAAGCACATGCTCCCGAACGCGCTCGCGCCCGTGCTCGTCGACTCTACATTCGGCATAGCGGGGGCGATACTGGTCGAGTCCGGTTTGAGCTTCCTCGGCTTCGGCGTCCCTCCGCCCGACCCGAGCTGGGGCGACGTGCTCTCTCAGTCGCAGCGGTACGTCGATTTCGCGTGGTGGCTTGTCCTATTCCCCGGCGCGGCTATATTTCTGACAGTGACTGCCTTCAACCTCCTTGGAGAGGGTTTCAGGAACTCGATAGACCCCAAATTCACGGGGAACGAATGACGGGGACCGACGGGAGACGGAAAAAGGATATAAAATGGAAAGCGCACTCGAGATAAAAGACTTGACGGTGTCGTTCTCGTCCGAAGGGAGGAAGGTCGAGGTCGTGAGCGGCGTGTCGCTCTCCATACCCCAGGGCAGGATAGTCGGGGTCGTAGGCGAAAGCGGCTGCGGAAAGACGGTCACGGCCCTTTCGGTGATGCGCCTCATACCCGAGCCCCCGGGCGGGATAGAGGGGGGCGAGATAATCTTCGACGGCAGGGACTTACTCCATTTGAGCGACCGCGACATGCGATCTATACGCGGGAACAGGATATCGATGATCTTCCAGGAGCCGATAAGCTCGCTCAACCCCGTCTTCACGGTAGGTGACCAGGTCGGGGAGTCGCTCAGGACTCATTTAAATATCTCCGGGAAGGAAGAGAAGGAAAGGGTCATAGCTCTCCTCAGGCTCGTCGGCATACCCGCCCCCGAGAGCAGGATAAAAAACTATCCCCACGAGCTATCGGGAGGGATGTCCCAGAGGGTCATGATAGCCATGGCTCTCGCCTGCAGCCCAGAGGTGCTCATCGCGGACGAGCCCACCACGGCGCTCGACGTCACGATACAGGCGGGGATACTCGAGCTCATCGACGACCTCAGGGTCAAGCTGGGAATGGCTGTGCTGCTCATCACGCACGACCTCGGAATAATAGCGGAGGTAGCCGATACCGTATATGTAATGTACGCGGGGAAGGTCGTCGAGCACGCCGTTACGAGGGAGCTCTTCAAGCATCCAAAGCACCCTTATACGGTCGGGCTGCTCAATTCCATCCCCGATCTCAGGGGGAGTAAGGAGAAGCTGGACGCGATACCCGGCGTTGTGCCGAGCCCCGGCAGCTTCCCTCCGGGCTGCAGGTTCCAGGACAGGTGCCCGCTCGTAATTGATAAATGCAGGAGTGAGGAGCCCCCGCTCGCAGAGCACGCAGCCGGCCATTATTCGGCTTGCTGGCGGGCTGACGAGGTAACAATATAGGTCAGACATGGCGCTAAAAGAGCTCGTGAGAATAGAACGTCTCAAGAAATATTTCCCGGTGGAGACCGGAGTCCTCTCCAGGATTACGAACTTCGTCAAGGCCGTGGACGGGGTCGATATGACCATCTCCGAGGGCGAGACCGTGGGGCTCGTCGGGGAGAGCGGCTGCGGGAAAACGACCCTCGGCAAGACCATTATAAAGCTCCTCGAGCCCACGGCGGGCGAAATATTTTTCGGAGCCGATAACATTACGGAGTTGAGCCCTTCCCGGATGCGCCCGTACAGGGAAAAGATGCAGATCGTTTTCCAGGACCCCTACGGCTCGCTCAACCCCAGGATGAAGGTCGAGAGCATAGTAGCGGAAGGTCTCGTCATACATAATATTTCCACCCCCGGCGAAAGAAAGGGCATAGTGCGCGAGCTCCTGCGCACGGTGGGTCTCCGCGAGGACGCGCTCCCCCGCTACCCTCACGAGTTCAGCGGGGGGCAGAGGCAGAGGATAGCTATAGCCAGGGCCCTCGCGCTCAACCCCGAGTTCGTCGTGTGCGACGAGCCGATTTCGGCGCTCGACGTTTCAGTGCAAGCCCAGATAATAAACCTGTTCATGGAGCTCCAGGAGAAGTTCAGGCTGACTTACCTCTTCATCTCCCACGACCTCCGTGTGGTGAGGCACATAAGCGACAGGGTGGCTGTCATGTACCTGGGGAAGGTGGTGGAGTTCGCCCCGAGCGGGGAGCTCTACAAAAACCC
>DATIET010000370.1:0-8950 GCA_035455615.1 Thermodesulfobacteriota bacterium | reverse complement strand
AATTTTATCGCCGGCAGCCGCGGGAAAGGACGAAAGGCAGTCTTCGATGGTCTCGTGTATGTGCCCGCTCAGTAGGGCAATATCCGGCTCCGTATCGGTTTCACCCTTCAGGTATTTTTCGGTGAGGCGCACAACTCCGAGTCCCGTGCTTGCTATATTTGTTATCTCCCCGTCTTTTACGTATACATACTCCGTGCTCCCGCCCCCTATGTCGAATATCAGGCAGTCGGGCGTGTCGAAACTGACTGAATTAAGCACTCCCTCGACAGTGAGCCTCGCCTCTTCGTCGCCCGATATGACCTCCACGGGAATACCCGTCTCAGCCTCGACCTTCATCAAGAAATCCCGGCCGTTCAGGGATTCCCTGACGGCGCTCGTGGCGACGGCCCTGAGCTTCCTGACATCGTACTCCTTCAACTTGAGCGAGAAACCCGAGAGTGTTTTAAGTGACCTGTCTATAGCGTTCGGGTTGATGAGCATCTTTTCGGTGGTGAGCCCTTCCCCGAGGCGTGTGATCTCGCGGCTGATGTAGAGTTTTTTTAAGGAGTTTCCGCTCTCCGCCTCGGAAACCAGGAGCCTGAATGTATTTGTCCCTATGTCTATCGATGCTATCCGCACTCGCGGTCCCCTGGGTAATTTATATGCCGCCCGGCATAAAGCCCTATCCGCGAAAAGTAACGGACATGCGCCGGCACTATATAGATATACCAGATTTATAAAGGAATAAAAGGGTAAAGCCGAGCAAACTTAAAGAACTTGTATAGAAAAATCCGACTCCTTTTTACAGGTCCAGCGTGATGCTATTTGACCCCTGAATACGCCTATCAGTGCTCATGTGCGGTTTTAGGCGTGCCCGCCTCTTCTATTATTTTAGATACGAGATGGTCGGGGACCTCATCATAATGGGAAAAATCCATGCTGAACGTGCCCCTGCCGCTCGTGATCGATCTCAACTCGGGCGCGTATGTGAGGACCTCGGACATAGGTATGAGCGCCTTAACCACGTGGGTGCCGTTTAGGGGGTCCACCCCCGAGACCTTCCCCCTTCTCGAATTCACGTCCCCGATCACGTCCCCCATGCATTCGTCAGGGATCATTATTTCCATTTTCATAACGGGCTCGAGTATCACGGGCTTCGCATCTTCCATCGCCTTCCTGAAACCCATGGAGCCCGCTATCTGAAAGGCTATGTCCGAAGAGTCGACGGTATGGTATTTACCGTCGTAGAGGGTGACCTTCATGTCGACTACCGGATAGCCCGCTGCGACGCCCCTTTTCATCGCCTCTACGACCCCCTTTTCCACGGAGGGTATGAAGTTCTTGGGGATCGCTCCGCCCACTATGTTATTTACGAATTCGAAACCCCTACCCCTGGGGAGCGCTTCGACCTCGAGCCACGCGTCGCCGTACTGGCCGCGCCCGCCCGTCTGCTTTATGTATTTTCCTTCGGCCTTGGCTTTCCCCTTCACGGTTTCTTTGTACGGCACCCTCGGCTTCTTGAGCTCGACGTGTACACCGTACGTGTCCTTGAGTTTATTGACAATCACCTCGACGTGGGACTGTCCGGTGCCCGAAATGAGGAACTCCTTCGTTTCCTCGTCGAGCCTGTAATGTATGGTCGGGTCTTCTTCCACGATCCTGGCGAGCGAGGGGTTGAGCTTGTCTTCGTCGTTCCTGGATTTTGGCTCTATGGCATAGGAGAGCACGGCCGGAGGGAGCTCGACGGGCTCGATCACCATCTGGTGCGTTTCGTCGGTCAGCGTATCCCCCGTGGACGCGTCCTTCAGCTTGTTGACAGCCACTATGTCGCCCGAGACGGCGGGCGTGAATGGGAATTCCTTCTTGCCTATGAGCCTGTGGAGGTGCCCCAGTTTCTCCTTTACCCTTTTACTGGAGTTGTACACGGACGAGTCTCCGTTGAGCGAGCCTGAGAATACCCTGAATATCGAAATCTTCCCGGCGTAGGGGTCCGAGACCGTTTTAAATATATATGCCGAGAACGGCTCCCCGGCGTCGGGCTTTCTCTCCACTTTTTCACCCGCCGGGCTCAACCCTTCGATCGTCTTCTTTTCGACCGGGGAGGGCAGGTACTTGGCAATGGCGTCGCTCAGCACGTTTATTCCTATCATGTGTGTCGCCGAGCCTATGAGGACGGGGAATATCTTCGCCTCCAGTATCCCCTCGTGGAGCATCCTGATTATCCTGCCCTCGTCTATCGCCTCGCCTTCGAGATATTTTTCGAGGAGCTCGTCGTCGAGCTCGGCGACGGACTCTATTATTTTTTCCCTTTGCGAACTGGCCGCTTCCTCCATGTCGGCGGGTACGGGTATCTCTTCGAAGCCCGCGCCGCCCCCGTACTGATATGCCTTCATCTCGATTACGTCGATGACGCCCTTGAAATCGTGGTGCTGGCCTATGGGGAGTATCAGCGGCAGGAGCTTCACCCTGAGCTCCTTCGATATGCTGCCGAGGGTCGCGTCTAAGCTCGTGTTTTCCTTCTCGAGCTTGTTGATGAATATTATCTTTGGGAGGCCGCCCGTCATGTCCCAGTACTTCCCGACCTGAACGGACACGTCGCCGCCGACGGCACCGACCACTATCACAGCGCCGTCCACTACCTTTACAGCGCTGTCGGCTTCGTACAGGAAGTTTAAAAATCCGGGTGTGTCAATGAGGTTAACGAGGTGGGTTTTGGTTTCGAAGAACGCTACGTGGGAATTTATAGACATCCTTCTGTGTTTTTCTTCGGATTCGTAATCCAGAACGGAGCTGCCGTCGTCGACTTTTCCGAGCTTGTCGGTGGCTCCGTGCAGATATAAGAGTGCTTCGGCTAGAGAAGTTTTACCTGCGCCGTGGGGAGCAACGAGCGCAACGTTCCTTACGCTTTCCCTACCATACTCCTTCATGGAAGATTACCTCCGTAGTCTGTCGTTGACAAAAACTTTCATCAAAGCCCTTTGTCGTCTCCTCTGTAAATAAAATTCCCTAAAATCGATGGTATATTGGTTCCCGGGATCAGGGTTTTAGTTCTTGGCGTACTTCCTTCTGAACCTTTCGACCCGACCCTTGGCCTCAGCCGCCCTTTCCTTCCCCGTGTAGAAAGGATGACAGTTGGAGCAGACCTCGACGGTGAAGTTTTCAAACCGTGTGGACCTGGTTTTATACTGAGCGCCGCAGGAACAGCTTATGGTGACTTCTTTATACTCCGGATGGATTTCCGCTTTCATTTTTAATGCCTCCTTATGTGCGGTCAATGCGTCGTCGATCTTATATGAACCCCGATTTATTAATATAAAATTAACATTTAAATGCTATGTGAGCAATAGTAAATCTGAGCGCATTAAACAAACAAAAAGGCGGCCTGTGGGGCCGCCTTTTATGCATTTATCAATTTTAATAATATCTTGTTTATTCTTATTTTTCTGTGAACTCGGCGTCTATTACGTCGTCGCCGTCTTTACCGCCTTCGCCTTCCCGGCCCGCTTCGCCTTCGGGCGCTTCGCCCGGGCCTTCGGGTCCGGTCCCGGACTCTTCCGCCCCGTCCCCGCCCTGAGCCTGCTGCTTGTACATGAGCTCGGCGAGCTTATGGGAGGCTTTCGTTATCTTTTCCGTGGCCGCCTCGATCTCGTCCGGGTCGTTGCCCTTTACCGCTTTTCTCCCCTGCTCGAGGGCCTCCTCGAGCTCTTTCTTGTCGGAATCGGGGAGCTTTCCTTCGAATTCCTTGAAGCTCTTTTCCGTCCTGTAAATGAGCTCGTCGAGCTTGTTCCTTTTCTCCACGAGTTCGTGACGCTTCTTGTCTTCGTCCGACTTCTCCTCGGCGTCCCTGACCATCTTGTCCACTTCGTCCTTGGACAGCCCGCTCGAGGCCTCGACCCTCACCTTCTGCTCCTTCTGCGTAGCCAGGTCTTTAGCGGATACGTGGAGGATGCCGTCGGCGTCTATGTCGAACGTGACTTCGACCTGGGGGATGCCCCTCGATGAAGGGGGTATGCCGTCGAGTATGAACCTCGCGAGGGTCCTGTTGTCCCCGGACATCTGCCTCTCTCCCTGGAGCACGTGGATCTCGACCGAGGTCTGGTTGTCCTCGGCCGTGGTGAATACCTGGCTCTTCTTTGTCGGGATCGTCGTATTCCTCTCTATTATTTTCGTCATTACGCCGCCCAGCGTCTCGATTCCGAGTGAGAGCGGTGTAACGTCGAGCAGAAGTACATCTCTTACCTCGCCGCCCAAGACCGCGCCCTGAATAGCGGCGCCCATCGCGACCACCTCGTCCGGGTTGATGCCCTTATGGGGCTCCTTCCCGAAGAAGTCGGTGACGACCTTCTGAACTAGCGGTATCCTGGTAGATCCTCCGACGAGTATTACCTCGTCTATGTCGCCCGCTTTGACGCCAGCGTCCTTAAGCGCCTGACGGCAGGGCTCGAGCGTGCCCTTAATTTTGTCTTCGATAAGCTGCTCGAACTTGGAGCGCGTAATTTTCATAACCAGGTGCTTCGGCCCGGCGGCGTCGGCAGTGATGAAGGGGAGGTTGATCTCCGTCTCAAGCGTATTCGAAAGCTCGACCTTCGCCTTTTCGGACTCCTGCCGGAGCCTCTGGAGCGCCATCTTGTCGTTTCCGAGGTCTATGCCCGATTCCTTCTTGAACTCGTTTATGATGTAGTCCATTATAAGCCTGTCGAAGTCGTCTCCGCCAAGGTGCGTATCGCCGTTCGTCGACTTGACCTCTATGACGTTGTCGCCGACCTCGAGTATCGATATGTCGAACGTACCTCCGCCCAGGTCGTAGACCGCAATAGTGCCTTCACTCTTCTTGTCGAACCCGTACGAGAGAGCGGCAGCGGTAGGCTCGTTAATGATCCTTTTTACTTCGAGTCCCGCGATCTTGCCCGCGTCCTTGGTGGCCTGTCTCTGGCTGTCGTTGAAATATGCGGGGACCGTGATGACGGCCTCTTTTATCTCGCCGCCTACGTAGTCCTCAGCCGCCTTCTTCAGTTTCATCAGCACGTGTGAGGATATCTGGGGCGGTGAGAACTGCTTCCCCATGGCCTCTACCCATGCGTCGTCGTTTTTCGTCTTTACAATTTTGTACGGGAGTCTCTTGGCTTCGCCTTCGACTTCTTCATAGCGCCTGCCCATGAGTCTCTTAACAGAGAATATCGTGTTTTCGGGATTGACGACCGCCTGTCTCTTGGCGGGGCCGCCGACGAGAATATCGCCGTCCTTCGTAAACGCTACTATGGACGGGGTTATCCGCGCCCCCTCTTCGTTTATGATTACCTTCGGCTCTCCGCCTTCCACTATGGCCACAACCGAGTTGGTGGTCCCGAGGTCGATCCCGATTATCTTGCCGCTTTTCGCCATTTGCATAGCCTCCTCAACTTGTATTCTGTTTTCTGTACTGTTTTAGCTGCCCTGAGCGACCGAAGTCTCGACCTCGCCCCTCAGTTTTTTAAGGGCCTGTACTTCTATCTGCCTTACCCTTTCCTTGGATATGCCAAGCTCGTCTCCGAGCTCCCTCAGCTTGCCCTGGGGCGTCGAGAGATACCTCCGCTCGATCACGCGTTTTTCGCGGGGCGTCAGCTTTTTTAGCCCCGCCTGAAGCCCTTGTCTGGCAAGCTCCGACTGCTCCAGGGATTCGAGCACCTCTTCCTGGTTGGAATTCGAGTCCGAAACCGTGTCGAGGTAGGTTATCGAATCGTCGTCCTTGAACGACGTATCAAGGGAAAAGTCCCTAGACGCCATTCTGAACTCCATGTCGATTACATCCTTGTCCTTCACTCCGAAGAACCCGGCTACCTTCGTGATATCGGATTCCGTCAATCCGTCGTGTTGTATGTTAAGGTCCTTTTTCGCCCTTCCGATTTTATGGAAGAGCTTCCTCTGCGCCTGTGTGGTGCCTATCTTCACATGGCTCCAGAACTTCATTATATAGTTCTGTATCTTCGCCCTTATCCACCAAACGGCGTATGAAATCAGCCTGTAACCCTTATACGGGTTGAATTTTTTGACGGCGTTCATGAGCCCGATAGTGCCTTCCTGCACGAGGTCGCCCAGCGGGAACCCGTACGATATATATTCGGACGCTATCTTGACCACGAACCTGAGGTTGGACACGACGAGCGTATTAGCCGCTTCGAGGTCGTTCTCCTCGTAGTATCTGACTGCCAGGCTGTATTCTTCTTCCTTGCTTAAGACCGGGTATTTATTGACTTCCTTCAAAAAAATACCGATCGGTTCTCTGACTGCAACTGCTTTCATCCGTTTTAAACCCCCTTTTTGAAAGCTAATCATCATCGGGGAAATGTCAAGGGGATGGCGCTGTGAAAACTGAAATATGTTATTCTAATAATACAGGGCGGTTAATATAGATATATTAATACTTTCCTTAAATATTGCAAGGGGTAGCGAACCCGGGTGCGGGTGCGCTGGCGTAATATGTCGCCGAAACTCTCAGCCCGCCTGTGTCGCCTCCACGACTTTCTTGGCGGCTTCCCTCATGTCCCCGCCCGTGATTATGTTAAGTCCTGATTGGGACAGCATTTTTCTTCCGAGCTCTACGTTCGTGCCTTCTAACCTGACTACGAGCGGTACGTTGATGCCGACCTCTTTCGCAGCCGTTATGATTCCCACGGCTATCGTGTCGCATTTCATAATACCGCCGAATATATTTACGAATATAGCCTTCACGTTGGGGTCGCTCAGGATCATCTTGAATGCCTGCGTGACCTGCTCCGTATTCGCCCCCCCGCCTACGTCGAGGAAGTTCGCGGGCTCCCCGCCATGGTGCTTTATTATATCCATGGTCGACATCGCGAGGCCCGCCCCGTTTACGAGGCAGCCGATGTTGCCGTCGAGCTTTACGTAGCTTATGCCCCATTTCTTGGCTTCGAGCTCGGTCGGGTCCTCTTCGGACGGGTCGTGGAGCTTCTCTATATCCGGGTGTCTGAAGAGCGCGTTATCGTCGAAGTTCATCTTCGCGTCGAGCGCGAGCACGTCCCCGCTCTTGGTAAGGATGAGGGGGTTGATCTCGGCAAGCGAGCAGTCCTTCCCGGTGAAGAGCTCGTAGAGACCCGAGATGAACTTCACCGCCTTGTTTACGGTCTTGCCTTCGAGACCGAGGAAATAGGCTATTTTCCTGCACTGATAGGGGAGCAGTCCGACCGTGGGGTTGACGTATTCCCTGGTTATTTTTGCGGGGTGTTTCCTTGCTACTTCCTCTATTTCCATGCCGCCTTCGCGGCTCGCCATTAGGACTATCTGCTCCCTCGACCTGTCTATCACCATGCCGAGATAGAGCTCTTTCTCTATCTCCGAGGCCTCCTCGACGAGCACCTTCTGCACGAGCTTCCCGTCGGGCCCTGTCTGGTGCGTAACGAGTATCATGCCGAGTATCTCGGAAGCTATCCGCCTGACTTCATCGAGCGTGGTGGCGAGCTTGACGCCGCCTCCCTTCCCCCTGCCGCCGGCGTGTATCTGGGCCTTTACCACGAACCTTTCCACATTTAAGTCTTTCGCTATCTGGTGCGCCTCGTCCTCCCGGAATGCGACCTTTCCCGTAGGCGCGGCTACTCCGTACTGTGAAAGAAGCTCCTTGGCCTGATACTCATGGATATTCAATTTACATCCTCCTCGGTGAGACTGTGATTATTGATCGGGGCTTCCCTTGAATTTCTCGAGCAGCCACTGAAGCGGGTCGAAGTACGTATCGGCCACCCTTTCCTTAAGCGGGATTATGGCGTTATCGGTTATATGTATGTGCTCCGGGCACACTTCCGTGCAGCATTTCGTTATATTGCAGTACCCGAGCCCGGCCTGGGTCCTCAGGAATCCCTTCCGGTCGAGCGTATCGAGGGGGTGCATTTCGAGTTCGGCGATCTTGATAAGCATGCGCGGGCCGATGAATTCATTCTTCTTGTCGTGGTTCCTGAGTATGTGGCAGACGTTCTGGCAGAGGAAGCACTCGATGCATTTCCTGAACTCCTGGCCCCTTTCGACGTCTTCCTGATACATCACCCATTTCGTGTCCTTTGCCGGGGTGAACGGCGGTATCGTTTTTCTGACTTTATAGTTCCAGGACACGTCCGTCACCAGGTCCTTTATGATCGGAAATGTTTTGATAGGATATACGGTCACGGGCTTGTCGAGGGGAAGCGTATCAAGCCTGGTCTTGCATGTGAGCTTCGGCATTCCGTTTATCTCCGCGCTGCAGGAGCCGCATTTGGCGGCCTTGCAGTTCCACCTCACGGCCAGGTCCCCGTCGTAATTCGCCTGGATGAAGTGAATGGCGTCAAGGACGACCATACCCTCTTCAAGCGGTACTTCGTATTCCTTCTCACTGCCCCCGTTCGAGTCGCCCCTGTAGACGCGCATTTTCACGACTGCCATTTATTTGTGACCTCCCTCTACGATCTTTCTCAGCTCCTCGGGCATCTGAGGCAGCGGGGACGTGCCTATTTTCATGGTCCCGTTATCTTTCGAGATTACCGAATTCACATTCCCCCATTTTTCGTTGTCGTATTTAGGGAAATCCACCCTGCTGTGGGCTCCCCTGCTCTCTTCCCTCTGGTGAGCGGATTTCGCTATGGCCTCGGAAACGATGAGCATCGATTTCAGGTCTTTGCAAAGGTGCCAGCCGGGATTGAACATGCGCGAGCCTTCTATCCTCAGCTGAGAGGCCCTGTCTTTAAGCACCTGAAGCTCTTCGAGCCCTTCCGCCAGTTTCTCCTTCGTTCTGAATACGCCTACAAAAGAGCTCATTGCCTCCTGGAGGGCCTGGTGCACCGTGTAAGGGTTCTCGCCTTCTGAGTTCTCAAACGGCCGGAGCATCTCCTCTGCGGCTTTTTCGAGATCTATATCGTCTATCTTGAGCGTATTGTCGCGGAGCTCGTTTGCGTATTGCGCGGCGCCGAGGCCGGCCCTCCTCCCGAATACGAGGAGGTCAGAGAGTGAG
>DATIET010000369.1:0-2052 GCA_035455615.1 Thermodesulfobacteriota bacterium | reverse complement strand
TTTGAATCAACTAAACTGCATTCTTATGGAACTTGACAGAACAACCTCTGACGAGCATATTACCAGGAAGCGGACGACGCGGATTTATTTAACGGGACATCGCTCAAATTATCCTTCTCCCAACTCTCACCCGTATGTTCTCTTTTGTCAAACTCTGGATACTTTCTTCCACCCGAACGGAGTAACTCATCGAAATAAACAATTGTATTTTTCAGCCCTGTTTCAAGCTCGACATTGGGTGCCCAATCGAGCTTTTCCGTCGCAAGCTTAATATCCGGCTTTCTCCTCACAGGGTCGTCGGACGGAAGGGGTTTAAATACTATTTTAGATCCAGAACCCGTAAGTTCGATAATCATTTTCGCCAATTCTATTATCGTTTTCTCAACCGGATTACCGAGGTTTACAGGGCCGGTAAACTTTTCCGGAAGATTCATAAGACTGATTATGCCGTTTACCATATCATCGACATAACAGAACGACCTGGTCTGCATTCCGTCTCCATAAATCGTTATGGGATTCCCCATAAGGGCCTGTACGATGAAATTGCTTATGACTCTTCCGTCCTTGGGGTGCATTCTGGGACCGTAGGTATTGAAGATCCTGGCCACTCTTATATCTATACCGTGTTGACGGTTGTAGTCGAAAAAGAGGGTCTCGGCACATCTTTTCCCTTCATCGTAACACGACCTGGTACCTATCGGGTTTACATTGCCCCAGTAGTTTTCGGTCTGTGGATGTACGGCCGGGTCACCGTAGACTTCACTAGTCGAGGCTTGAAAAATCCTGACTTTCAGTCTTTTTGCCAGACCCAGCATATTTATAGCGCCAAGAACATTGACCTTAGTCGTCTGTACCGGGTCGAACTGATAGTGTATCGGAGATGCCGGACAGGCAAGATTATAGATTGCGTCCACCTCCATATAGAGGGGAAAGCATATATCATGCCGGATGACATCGAAGAAGGGATTCCCCATCAAGTGTATAATGTTATGTTTCGTCCCGGTAAAAAAATTATCGACGCAGATTACCTCGTTCCCGGTCTCAAGTAGCCTTTCGGATAAATGAGATCCTATGAATCCACTTCCGCCAGTGACCAAAATCCTTCGTTTCATAATTTTCGCCTCCTCAAATCCATTTAACTTCGGTGAATATATTTTAGAACTTTAATATTTTCATCTTCTCCAGCATTACCAAACCAACAAAGAGCGGACCATAGAGCAGATATCTCCGCCATAAACGCTGCGGTTCACTCATCAAGCGCCATAACCACTCAAACCCGTTTTCCCTTAACAGCGAAGGGGCCTGAGATTTAACCCCGGACAGGAAATCGAAAGCCGCCCCTACCCCCACCATAAGCGGTGCACGGAGGCTATACCTATGCTCGTGCATCCATATCTCCTGCTTCGGTGCTCCAAGACCAACCCAGACAACATCCGGTTCCAGACCATTTACCATATCGACCACCGCCCTGTCTTCTTCCTCTGTCAGCGGCCGGAAAGGCGGCGAATAACTTCCAACGAACTCTAACTCAGGACAACTTTCCGATAGGTTTTCCATAAGTCTCTCGGCAACACCGGGCTTGCCCCCATACAGGAAGTGTCTACGATTACGACCTTTTTTATCCAATAAAAAGCTTTCCATCAATTCCGGACCGTAAACCCTCCGCTTCAGTGAATACCCCCCTAACCTTCCAAGCCACACAAGCGGCATCCCGTCAGGAACCACAAAATCAGCGGAATTAAGAATCTTTTTATATTCCGGGTTGAACCAAGACTCCGTTATAACATGGGTATTGGTTACCGCTATATAATGTCCGAAGCTCCTCTCTTCAATCCATTCGTCCATCTGACGAATTACATCGCCTATCTGGACGGCTGATATATTGACTCCGAGTATCCTGTATCTTTCCCAATTATTCACAATCATCATCCGTCTCCCTTTTGAATGCATTATGTCTTACGCTGGAGATAGGAATTGAATGCTCCTGGGAACACTGCAACCGAAAGCATATTCAGTGTATTTTAGTATTTTAACGGCGGTCTCTTTTCCAAC
>DATIET010000368.1:0-3410 GCA_035455615.1 Thermodesulfobacteriota bacterium | reverse complement strand
GAGCTCCTTGAGGAGCCAGTCCCCGGTATTTTCAGGTTCCGCGCCCGGGCATATGATGAGGTAGTACTTACCGCTTATCATGCTCTTCGTGGCGGCGTACTCTATGAACGTCTCCGTCGACGTGATCTTGTCCCGGAAGTGCTCGTATTTCTTTTCGATATGCTCGTACGCATCCAGGCCGTCGTACAGATTTCCGTTCCTTTCGAATTTGCACTCGGATGTCTTCACGAGCCCGAGCAGGTATTCGACTTCGGGTTTCTCGGAAGGAGGGACGTCTGCGCCCGCGGGACTTAAATACGGAACAAATAACGTGAATATTATTATCAGCACCGGGTTCAGAGACTCCATGACATTATCACCAATTACCGTATAATGCTCCAATTGAGCTCACTCCTGTTCTTCCGTCTTTTCAAAATTGTCTTTTGGTTTTCTAAGGTCATAAATGATGTAATCGGGGCTTTCCCCGCCGGGGACCTGGGGAATAACATACCGGACGTTGTCACTATTCGGCGGAGTGTTTACATTCCCGTGGTGCGATTCCGCGAGGACCGGGTAATCGTTTTCGAGCGCACGCCTCAAATCTTCCTGCTCTTCAAACTGCGGAACGGTCGTGATGATGAAATATTCGGGGGAGCGCTCCGATATTATTTGCTGAAGGAGATCCCTGCCGCTCAGCTCAAACGATCCGTCGTCGACGGAAAAGTCCATCTTGTTCTTGATGGGCCATATGACGCCCGAAATTCTTCCGTAGTACATGACCCTGTCGCCCTCATGCGGGTCGAATATGACCGTATTCGGGCTGTGGCTTACTTTTTCGCCAATCTCCTCGTAGGCCTTGACCTGCGCGTCGAAGCCTGAATCGTCGAGGAGTCTCAACGAGCTCATCACGGCCCAGGAAACTGTTATAAAAAGTAAAGCCCAGACACCGAGGCGCCATATGCCTTTGTTGTACGCAAGCTCCCTGCATACGTACGCGGCCAGAATCCCGGTAGAAAGGGCTGCGATCGGGACGAGCATCAGCTGATAATAGAGGTGATTATGTACGTGGTAGGTAAACGCGATCCCGAAGAGCACGTACCCTGTCCAGAGGCCGGTGAGGAAATACCGCTGAACTCCCGGACGTGCCAGAAGGACGCCCAGGAGCGCCGCAATCAGGGCCCACCGTCCGATTGCGGAAGAGACCATGTAGTACCATCCCTTCCAGTAATAAGCCTTCGTGAGAAATTGCGGGACGAAGCTCGAATCCGCCTGATCCTTCAGGAAACCCGCTATGAAGATACCGTATCCGTAATAGAGGAATGAGGGCAGGACGCAAGCCGCGAGAAAGATAACGAGATCGCACCCGAACAGGATTTTCCGAATATTTCCGGACGGGATCCTCATGGCGAAGAAGACGCTTAATATCGGGAACACGCATATCGGTTTCACCAGTATCGCGAGCGCCGAGAGCACGCACGCGGCAAAAAGGCCGTAATTCGAGGGCAGCTTGTAGTACCTGAATATGGCGTAAGCAGACGCGGCGAACATCATAATCATGAGAGGGTCGGGCTGAAAGCTCCTGCTCGCCGCGACGCCCAGGGGTAAAAACAGGAAGAACACTGTTGAAACTATTCCGGCATCTGGTGAAATCATCTCGGAAGCCAGCCGGTATAAAATAACTCCCGCTATAAGCCAGAACGTGATAGACATGAGCCGTGGGAACAGCAGGTTCTCGCCCCCGAACAGGCGGTAGAGGTACGATGCTATAGTTTCCGTCACGGGAGGCTCGAGCGGCGCAGGCTTTGCGGCGAGCGCTTCATTCCTCACCTTTTCGCCGACGGATTCGGGAGAGGACTCGAAATAAAAGGCCCTCGCGAGAAGAGCCGCACGGTATTGGCGTACGGGATAGAAGTCGAGCGGGGGCGCGTCGGCGTTATAAACGCGTACCGCAAGGGCGCCCGCGAAGATGGCCAGCAGAAGTAGCCACCTCGGAAGCCCGCGCTCGGGAAAAAATTGTTTAACCGTCTCTTCCTGTCGATTCATCGAGATAAATGATACACGCATTAAGAAAGAAGTGGTTGAGTGTTATGCAATAAGTTAAGCCTGTTAACGGTGCGATTCGAATTCATGACGCCGACAGGGAGGATTTATACTCCATAGCGACCTTGATGAAGTCCCTGAAGAGCGGGTGCGGTTCCCTGGGGGTGGATTTGAACTCGGGGTGGAACTGGCAGCCCACGAACCATGGGTGGTTACGGAGCTCTATCATCTCGACGAGGTTCCCGTCGGGGGAGAGCCCGCTGAGAACGAGCCCGTTTTCGTTGAGCGTATTGCGGTAGAGGTTGTTGACCTCGTACCTGTGCCTGTGCCTCTCCGATACTTCCTGCGACTTGTACGCGGCCATGGCGAGAGTGTCTTTCCTGAGGACGCACGGGTAAGCGCCCAGTCTCATAGTGCCGCCCAGGTCGCTTACGCCCTTCTGCTCTTCCATCAGGTCTATGACGGGGTCGGCTACGTCGTCGCCGCACTCGCGCGAGTTGGCTCTCTCTATCCCGCAGACGTGCCTCGCGAACTCGACCACGGCCATCTGCATGCCGAGGCATATGCCGAAAAACGGGACTTTCCTTTCCCTCGCAAACCGGACGGCCTGGATCTTCCCCTCGAAACCCCTTTTCCCGAAACCCCCGGGGACGAGCACCCCGTGAACGTCCCGGAGAAGGGATTCCACACCTTCCGATTCTATGTCCTCGGAATCCACGTACTTTATCTCTACGCGGGAATCGTTGGCCATGCCCCCGTGCGAAAGCGCCTCGTGGAGACTCTTGTAGGAGTCCTTAAGGCTTATATACTTGCCGACGACGCCAATGGTTACGTCATGCCTCGGATTTACGTACCTGTGCGCTATATCCTCCCACACGGATAT
The DNA here is from genome assembly GCA_035455615.1 of Thermodesulfobacteriota bacterium. Classification (GTDB taxonomy): domain Bacteria; phylum Desulfobacterota_D; class UBA1144; order Nemesobacterales; family UBA2774; genus 2-12-FULL-53-21. The sequence goes on along the minus strand of DATIET010000368.1, from coordinate 508 downwards.
ATCGGGCTTCCTCGTCCACATTTTAAGGTAATCGACGATTATCTGGTCGAGCTTTTCCTGGTGGAATATCAGCGGGACTTCGTATATCGAGCCCACGTCCTTGGCCGTGATTACGGCCTCGATTTTTATATTGCAGAAGAGAGCTATTTTTTCCCTGATGTCCCGGGGCAGGAGCCTGTCCGTCCTGCAGAGCAGTATGTCGGGCTGGATGCCTATCTGGAGGAGGTCCTTCACGCTGTGCTGTGTGGGTTTGGACTTAAGCTCGCCCGCGGCTGCGAGGTAAGGCACGTACGTCAGGTGTACGAAGAGGGTGTTCTCACGCCCGAGGTCGGTCCGGAGCTGCCTTACGGCCTCCAGGAACGGGAGGCTCTCGATGTCGCCCACCGTGCCCCCGATCTCGACTATGACGACGTCGTTGTCCCCGGCGACGTCCAGTATGCGCGATTTGATCTCGTCCGTTATGTGAGGGATCACCTGCACCGTCTTCCCCAGATATTTCCCCTCCCTC
>DATIET010000367.1:0-4324 GCA_035455615.1 Thermodesulfobacteriota bacterium | reverse complement strand
GGAGTTGAGGATCTCGTAGGGGAGGTCGGCGTGGGTCGCCGTGTTATTGTCACTGAGTATAACGATCCTCTCGATGCAGTTCTCGATTTCCCGCACATTGCCGGGCCACCCGTAATTGAGGAGATATTCCATAGCATCTCCCGTGATACTGACATTCTTGGAATTCTCCATATTAAACTTCTTCAGGAAATGGTCGACCAAATACGGTATGTCTTCCCTGCGGCTCCTGACCGGAGGAAGTACCACGGGAACGACATTGAGACGGTAGAAGAGGTCTTCCCTGAAGGTCCCCTTCTCGATTGCCTCTTCCAGATTACTGTTAGTCGCGGCGACGATCCTCACGTCGACCTTGATCGTATTGGAGCTCCCCAGTTTCTCGAAGCTCCGCTCCTGGAGCACGCGGAGGAGCTTCAGCTGCGTGGATACGGGCAGGTCCCCGATCTCGTCGAGAAAAATCGTCCCCTTATCCGCAAGCTCGAACCTCCCTTTCCTCTCACCCGAAGCGCCTGTGAATGACCCCTTCACGTGTCCGAAAAGCTCGGTCTCGAGGAGCGTGTCCGGGATTGCCGTGCAGTTGATTTTAATGAAGGGACCGTCGGCTCTGGGACTATTGTAATGTATGGCCCTCGCCACGAGCTCTTTCCCCGTGCCGCTCTCCCCCCTGATTAAGACGGTAGCGCTGCTGAGCGCGACGCGTTTGATGGTCTCGAACGTCTCCTGCATAATTTCGCTCCGGCCGACCATATTGTCTATACGGTGCATGCTTGCGAGCTCCTGCTGGAGGTACATCTTTTCTTCCCGGAGCCTCGCCTTTTCCTCGTTGACCTTTCCGCTTATCTCTATCGCCTGTCCGATCAGCGACCCGATCATCGTCAGAAGCGAAAGCGCCTCGTTAATCGATACGGATTCCTCGCTCCTGCAATAAATAACGCTCAGCGTGCCTATCGTGCCCATGTGCGATTTAATCGGGATACACAGAAGCGAAAACTTGGTAAGATTACTGTCGTCGAGCTTCATGCCCTTCCATATCGAAGGCTCGTCCCTGATGTCCGTAACCACTATGGGCGACCCCGTCTTGAACACCTTCCCGATTATCCCCTCACCGGATTTGAATTTGACGTGGCGTTTCTTATCGACCCCGAGCGAGATGACCGTATCGAGCGCCTTGGATTCTTTATCCTGAATCACGATGGTCCCGTACCGCATGCCGAGAAACTTGTCGAGCACGTTCACGACGGAAGTGAGCGACTGGTCCAGGTTGAAAGTGGAGGTCAAGAGTTTGCTGACTTCATACAGCGTCGTCAGCTCCAGAGACCTCTTTGTACCGGCTTCCATAAAACTCTCCCGCGTGATGGAATAATCCCTGATTAAATCAGGTGCAAATTGCATGCCAGAATTTGATTCGTTAAAGGGCCTTAAATAAGGGATTTTTTTAAGAGACGGGTTCTTAAATGTCGAATTAATAAGCAGCTGTGCAATATTTTCAGCATCGCTGCGGTCGTTAACTATTTAGGAATTACCAAATGCTTTTCTCTATCTGGCAATAGTGAAGAGTCGCATTTGTATTAATCGATAAAGTGAGAGTACAATTATTATAGGTAAAACCAGGGAGGGATAAACATGGCAAAGGCAAAAAGGGTAAAACAGCTTAGCTTTACCATACCAAACAAGACCGGCTTACTCTCGGAGATCACCACTGCAGTTGCGGGTACTAAAGCGAATATCAGCGCGATATGCGCATATGAACAGGACAAGCGCGCGTACTTCTTGTTAATCACAGACGGCAATGCGAAGGCCAGGAAGCCGCTCGACAAATTAAAAATCAAGACCAAAGAAGAAGAGGTCGTTCTGGTGGAAATGCCGAACAAGATTGGTGAATTGCAGAAGGTCTCGGAAAAGATCGCTGATGCGGGCGTCAATATCAATTATATGTACGGAACGACGGGAACCGGCAGGTCTTCGGTCTGCGTATTTAAAACGTCGGATAATAAAAAAGCTATCAGTGTGATAAATAAGTAATACGAAAAAGTGAATCCATTGAGTTAACCTTATTCCGACACTTCCGACATTTCGGACATTTCCCCGGACATATACCCCTCCGGAATGTCCTAAATGTCTGAAACCCTGTTCCCCATGCGTTCAACCCTTTCTTTTTTTTTTCAGGTAGTTACAACCGTTTTCGTGCGGTAAACTCCTTCTACGGCGATTAAGTGCCGGAAATCAATAAGATGGAGTGCTTTTAAGGTGAAATCGTCCGGTTGCGCGCTCGCTTGCAACCGTTGCCCGGCACGGCTATGATTATCCGCGCCGTCAAATATAGCTCATGCATATACCGTTTCTCGAAATCGACCTCGTGGCCCTGATCAAGTGGGCCGGATACATAGGCATATTCATCATAATATTCGCCGAATGCGGGGTATTGCTGGGCATATTCCTCCCCGGGGACTCGCTACTGTTCACGGCCGGGTTCCTCGCCTCTCAGGGACACCTGAACATCGCGCTCCTCATAGTGATATGCTTTGCGGGCGCCGTCCTCGGCGACAACTTCGGCTATGCGTTCGGGCGCAGGGTAGGGCCCGCGATATTCAAGAAGGAAGATTCGTTCTTTTTCCATAAGAAGCATCTCGAGCGGGCTGCCCGTTTTTACGATGCGCACGGAGGGAAGACCGTAATTCTCGCCCGCTTCATGCCCATCATAAGGACGTTCGCCCCTATTCTGGCCGGGGTGGGCCGGATGAACTATAAAGTATTCATTATATACAACCTTGTCGGGGGCGCCCTCTGGGCCGTCGGCCTGACCGCGCTCGGCTATTATCTCGGCTCGACGATCCCCGGCGTGGACAAATACCTCTTCCCGATCGTCCTTTTGATTATCATTGTCTCGATGCTGCCGGGAATCATCGCGTCTCTCAGATCCGTTCTCAGGAAGAAGAAGCAGCAGTGATCCGGTGGGCCTATTTCGTCCTCCGAAAGAGCCGCTTCAAAAGCAGGATCAAGACTTCGCGCTTGAAGAGTACGGAGAGAAAGAATTTGAAATCCCCTGGCCCAAGATAGATCTTTACCTCCCATAGTCCTACGCCTGCGTTTACGACGACGCTTCCGCCTTCGATGGAAGTTTCTCCGATGACGACGTCAAGCTCGCCTGCGGGACTTGCTACCTTCATCCCCGGCCCCCCTCTTCGCGATGTATGAGAAAATCTCCTGAGCCGCCTCCTCGCCCGAGCGCACGCAATCGGGTATGCCGACCCCGCCGTACGCGTTTCCGGCGAGCCTCAATCCGGGATATGCGGACGCCGTCTCCATTATCTTTGCGACAAGCGCGGCGTGACCGACCCCATAATGCGGCATCGATTCCGGGTTCCGGCTCACCAGGCCGTATATCGGCTCCGATTTGATGCCTAATATTGGCGAAAGCGCTCCGTGCGCAAGTTTTATGAGCCGCCCGTCGTCCTCGCTGCAAATATCGGGGTTCTGCGCGCCCCCCGAAATCACGCGGAGCAGGACGGCGTCGCCGGGACTACGGCCTTCGAATTTCACGCTGCTGAAGGTACAGGCGAGCACCGGCAGGCGTTCCGACGAAGGGACTACGAATCCCGAGCCTTCTAATGAATGAGTTACGTCCCGTCTCCGGTAACCGAGGTTTATGACTGCGGTCGATACATATCTAATTCGGGAGAGGCTCTCCGAGAGCTCAAGCTCGATGCCGCCCGTGATGAGAGAAGCCTGGGGCGCCGGAAGCGCCACTATCACCGCGTCGCATTCGAGCGGGTCCCCTCCGTAGAGATAAACCCTGAAGCCCCTGCCTGCAGGCTCGATTCTTCTCACCCTGCTCTTAAGCCGTAAGGTATTCCCCGGGAGCCCGGATGCGAGGGCGTTGATAAGGGTCCCCATACCGCGGCCGAAAGCCGCGAATCTCCCGCCGCCTGCGCTGCCGTTTTTGGAGCCGTCCCGGCCGGCCGCGCTCTTCCTCATCCCCCGTGCGACGCTCCCGTGTTCCTCCTCCATCTTGACGAGCGCCGGCAGGACCGCGCGGACGCTCATGGTCTCCGGGTCCCCGGCGTATATGCCGGCCAGAAGGGGCTCCGCTATCCGGTCGTATGCCTCCCGGCCGAACCTCCGCCTTATAAATGACGCCGCGCTCTCGTCAGCACCTGAATCCCCCCTCGGGAGGAACGGCTCGAGCGTCATGCGGAGCTTCCCCCTCATCGAGAGGAGCTGAGAGTTGAAAAGAGCCGCCATACCCGGGGGGGCGGGGAACAGGCCGTCGGGCAGGGGTATGAGATTCCCGCGGCGGACGATGAAGACCCGTCCCGACTCCCCGCTG